>JAGTQJ010000038.1:3243-5243 GCA_018396515.1 Candidatus Bathyarchaeota archaeon
TTTTTCTTAGGATGATTTGAACCTATTTCCCTTATAAATACAAGTTTATCTGCTGGTGATCTTAATCTAACAACATTATATTTCTCGTTTGGAGATTTAAATGATCCATAAATTTTTCTCTTAAGAATTCTGCTGTTAATTCCAACCCTTTTAAGTAGAAGATATAATCTCTTAGCAATAATACTATTTATAGTGTATAAATCTATATTTGTTATGCATCTATTTTTGTATTGATAGAGTTGCGCGGATCCATCGCTGTCGAAGTAACCTTTCAAGAAACTCTTTAACAAAGGTTTAGGTAATCTGAAAATTGGTTTAAAATCGGCATTTTTTGATGGGCTTACGATTCCCAAGGAATGTGCAATGGAAGCCAAAACGGGATTACTGACATCCACTTCTATCACATTATTTACCATTCTTTTAACATATAGAGGAATTGATGGAAAAAGATTTTCATGTATTTCTACAAACTTCTTAATCAAACCTTCTTCAGAATTATGGAATTTTAGTCTAGCAGGTCTAATATCCCAATCTTCAAATATAATGGATCCGTCTGAGGCTATTAAACCTAAAAGGTACATGATCTCCTCATTAATTAATTTCGAATTCAATTCAACAACCCTTCCCTTTTCAGTTTTCAACTTGTTTATTTTATCCTTAATTTTATCCCAATCACAAGCAGCCTTAATATATTTAATTTTAATATAAGTTTCACTATTATTGTGGAAGGGCTTTCTTTCTATATTTAATCTCCTCTCCATATTTCTAATACTACCATATTTTTTAATAAATCCAAGAATACACTCTTCTCTAACCCCCTCACCATCAACAAGAAAATCGTCATCCAAAAGATCAACAATATATGGAGTTTCCTCTTCGATATCTATTTTTGTTGGCATAAATACAAGATCTCCTTCTCTAAGATCACCTGCACAACACCATTTTGGGCCCTCTTCAGTACTCACAAGAACATCGTGATCTTTAGTCAACCTTATTTCAGCCCCTGACGATGTCCTTATTTTCACCAATAAATCCGGAGAAGGAATTTTTTGCACTTTTAGAATCTTATTACTCACCTGATGCCCCTTATTAAATGACAATGTTCGATAATCTCCATAAACATTATAAGATCCAATAGAATTGCAAAACTTATTAGCAAAATCTTCTATTCTTATAATCTCGCCATTTGAAAGGATCAATTCAGTATCCCCAACCACACACAACTTTCTTATGTATGTTCCACTTTCGCATGCTACTTTGAAGAGCCAGTTTCTTCCGTCTCCTTCTAGGTATTCTATCCTGTATATGGTTCTTGTCCTGAGTCTCCTCTTGACCGAGGCTCTTATTGGGGGTCTCTGGTAGATCCTTCCCTCGAAGAGCTTTAGAACCTCAACGACTTTCTCCTCTCTTTCCTCTCCATGGGTTTTCATGATGCATATGTACTCCTTCCCCGACTCCAACAGTGCCTGGACCACTTTGGTTGCCTCTTCAAGGGTTATGGGTAGAACCCCTGTCACCTTTGGGTCTAGGGTTCCCCCGTGGCCTGCCCTGTCCAGGTCCAGTATCCTCTTAACCCATGAGACAACCTCGTGGCTGGTCGGACCAGGTGGCTTGTCGAGGTTGATCACCCCAAACCTTATATGCTTCTCTATGGGCCGCTGTTCCGGTGGGCATCCAAAGCTCGGGTCGGTCTCCTCCTCCGCCCTGACGATGATGTTTCGGTCAATCTCCCATGGAGGCCTCAGGCTCATACCTAATTCGATGGGAACTTCAGACTTTAAAGGGTATTGGGGGCTAAACCGATGTTAGGCCTCTCCAGGTTCGCCGTCTAATTTATGTTTAAATGGAGATTCAGGCCAGACTGATTGGAGATTCAGGCCAAACTGATTAGATATCTGGGCTAATTTTTGTCGATTTTCCGGGCTTTATGCTATTTAAGGATTACACACCTCACTCATTAAATAATTATTGGTTTTTAATAATAAGTCGGATCGTAGCCA
>JAGTQJ010000038.1:5333-11426 GCA_018396515.1 Candidatus Bathyarchaeota archaeon
GGCGGTGGAAGTGGAAGGAGTAGAAGTTAAATTGGGATAGAGACTAGTTGCTCTTCCTCTTCTTTGGGTTTTCGAGTTTTTTGTAATCGCAGTTGGCTTCGCAGCCCTCGCAGCTCCTTGTCCTCGTCCTAACCGGGGGTTCCCCCTTTATGCTCGAGAGAAGCTCGTATGCGGCTGTCACTGACTTCTCATCCCCCTCTATGATGAAGGTTCTGGAGCCCTCACCTCCGTCAACCCCTCCTCCCCCTATTGGGGTGGCCACCGCTCCTGTGAGGATGTTGATCGCCTCCATCTCGGTGACGATGTCCCCCTCTACAACCATCATGCCGACCGGCATCCCCAGGGATCGGTCCATCGCCCTGACGCCAGTCCTGCGGGCCACGTCGGCTAGGGAGCACGGGACGAGCTTCTCAAGCCCCACGGCTATGATCATCTTGATCCCGAGGGAGGTTATGTATCCCCAGGAGGTTCCTATAGTTCCTCCCCCCGCCCCGCCCAGGAATATGGCTGCGGCCCCGAAGGGGTCTATCGCGTTGGCGCCCTTGATGAATACATCCCCGGGGCCCATCCTGGAGAGGACCTTGGGTAGCTCGCTCGTCTGCATCTCGCTCACCTTCCCCTTCTCTATCACGTGGTGGAGGTATCTCCCCCTCGGATCTGTGGTGCAGCATCCCCGGGCCGTGATGACGCCGGCCGTGAACATACCCTTCTCCTCCATCCTCTTTCCTATGAGTTCCTCCAACACATACCCCGTGGTGGTGCTCGTGGCCACCACTATGATCCCGTCCTTTAGGGCCTTCTGGACCACATCCATATGGGCTATGGCCCGCCCGATGAGCCTCTTCCCCTCAGAGGGGGTTAAGGTAACCTGAAATAGCAGGTCTCATTCCTCCGTTGTGGTAATTTAGACGAAGGAGAGGAATAAAAGGATGTTTGAAGTGGTGAAGGGGGCTTTCCACCGAACTCGCGGGGAGCTCGATGAAGCGGTAATACCCCAATATTATTGATGGCCATCACCAGGCTGCCTTGAAGGGCTTAAAGACCAAATAGGGCCTTGGAGGAGTCGGGAAATTTAAATCTATAAATCAAAAGACAAGGGGAGGCCTGATCGAGTTATACGGCCTCCTCCTCTAAGAGGGCCTCGGAGAAGATCAATCCGAACTCCGTAAGTTTTATGGCCTTCATTTTTAGCCCCTTCTCGCTCTCGACCAATCCTTTCATCTCCAACCTAGAGACAACCCTACTAAATCGGTTCCTTAGGGTCGAACTCGCAGCTTCATGGCCGAACCAGCGTATTACATCGCTTATGGAATCCGCGTAGCCGCCGTTCTTCCTCAATAGGACCAGGAGCCTCTTCTCAACCTCCCACTCCTCCTCATCACGCTTGGAGTGGGGCTCAAGCCTATATCCAGGCAGCCTGATCTCGGTCGGCTCAAGGCTGGGCTGATTCCTCGCGTTCTCAAACCACTCCTCGAACCTGCTATCACCGACCCTGCCCTCGATATACCATGTTGGCCTCTTGGAGGGGACTGTGTAAACCCTGGTATTCCTGAACATTAGGGCGATGGTTAGGGCTACGCCTTGAGCCACATCGGTCGTGGAGGTGACATCTATCAGGACCTCCTCGCCGCTCCTCCTCGCCTTTGAGATGATCCCGTAGAGGGTCTTGAAGATATCCCTCTGGTCCATCGGGTTGAAGCCGACCATAACCGGGTCCATAATCTCCAGTCTATCCCTCAGCTCCTCAGCGTTCCTCCTGGACATGTATGAGAAGACCCCACCACCCCCCTCGGACTCAACGTTGCTGTAGAGGAGGTAGAGCCTCGTTATCCCATGCCTCCTGCTCCAGAACCTTATCCCATCGAGCGCCCTCCGGAAGTACATACCGACGAGGCAGACTATTATTGTCAAGAGACCCCATGACCCCGAAACCTCAGAGAACAATATATATTTTCCCATAAAAATCCCGAAAGGCTGCATTAGTCTCAAAAATTTAGAACAAAACATAAAAATTAATAAAATTCTCAAAGTTTTGTATCAAAACTATTACGGTATTATTATATGGATGATTATATTTTTAAGAAACCATTTAACATAAAATAGCGGAGTTCATTCCTCGGAGGCTTTCGATGAGGCAAGGTTCACGCCCGATAGTCTACACCCTCCCCCAGTGCCACCGCTGCGAGGAGGTCAAGAGGTGGCTCAGAGAGCATGGGATAGGCTTCGAGGAGAGGCTTATGGACACCGAGGCGAGGGTGGAGCTGATCATGAAGAACATCTTCGGAGACCCCCCGATAATCGAGCTGGGAACAAAAACAATCTCATATGAGGAGTATTTCAACGGTGAGACCCTAGACGAGGAGAGGCTGATGGAGGTGCTTGGAGCTGAAGAAGAGTAGAAACTCCTCGGCCAAGCAGACAGTCCTAGACCAGTTCTATAAGTCCGAGAGGATCTACAAGGGGATGCCCATGGTGAGGACGACGGACGGGTACCTCGTCCCATGGGACAAGAATAGGATCGTTGAGCAGCTCTTGGAGGAGACCCAGCTCGCGAAGACTATGTTCAACCTAGAGCCTATAAGCCCAGAGTATGCGGAGAAGATAGCCGACGAGATAGAGCGCAGGATAAAGATCATGAGGCCAAAGTTCGTGAGCGGATCCCTCATAAGGGAGGCCGTCAACAACCTCCTCCTTGAATGGTCCGAGGAGGTCCCGGAGTTCCAGATATACCGCAACCTACTCACAAGGGTTGGAGCCCCAGTCTACGATGCATACCAGATAGACATAGGAACAGGATGGGAGGCGAGGGAGAATGCAAACCTCCAGCCAAACCCTGAGACCGTCCACAAGAAGAAGGCGGACCGCCTAAGCAAGGAGGAGTACCTCCTCCTCCTACCACCGGAACTCGCCACAGCCCACCACCAGGGGGACATCCACATCCACACCCTAGAATACTTCGGAACCCGACCCTTCTGCCAAGACTGGGACCTCCGGTACTTCTTCTACTACGGCCTCCTGCCCGATGGAACTGGTTTCAGGAGCAGCGCAGCCGGACCGGCCAAGCATCCAGAGGTCGCGCTGCTCCACAGCGTGAAGGTCTTGGCCGCGGGCCAGACGAACTTCAGCGGGGGGCAGGGCTTCATGTACTACACGATGTTCCTGGCCCCCTTCCTCAGGGGCCTCGACTATACCCGGGTTAAACAGCTCGCCCAGATGATGTTCTACGAGCTCACCCAAACCTACGTCACCAGGGGTGGGCAGCTGGTATTCAGCAACATCCAGCTCCCGATGGGGGTTCCCGAGATCTGGAGGGATGTACCTGTCGTCATGAGGGGGCGGGTGGGGCCGGATGTTTACGGGAACTACGAGGACGAGGTTCAGACCTTCTTCAGGGCCATAACCGAGGTCGCCTACTTGGGGGACTACTGGGGTAAGCCCTTCAACTTCCCTAAGACAGAGTACTACCTCAGCCCTGAGTTCTTCAAACCCGAGTACGACGAGCTTTGGATGCTGGTTCACAAGTCAGTCGCGAAGTATGGAATACCATACTTCGACAACATGCTCCCTGGATACAGGGGCTACGGGAAAGGGGTTTCATGCTACCAGTGCTGCGCCTACAACTTCGTCGCGACCCCCGGTACGGATCCTAGGTTCAAGGAGAAGCTCTACTTCGAGGATGGGCAACATTTCAGCCTTGGGGGGTGGCAGGTGGTCAGCATAAACATGCCCCGCCTCGCATATAGGGCCAATGGCGATTATGATAGGCTTCTCGAGGCCGCCAAGGAGAATATGAGGTTGGCTGTTGAGGTCTTTAAGGCCAAGAGGATGTGGATGGAGAGGGCCATCAAAAATAACATAATTCCCTTCGCCACCCAGAGGCCTAGGGATCCTAGAACTGGGGAGAGGGGCCCACCGGCCGTGGACTTCGATGAGCTCGTGTATGTTATGGGGGTTGTAGGTGTGAACGAGATGGTCCAGCACTTCACGGGAAGCCAGCTCCACGAGAGCCAGGACGCTGTCAGGCTGGCCCTTAGATTGCTGTTGGACATGGAGAAGTATAGGAAGGGGCTTGAGCTCCAGACGGGGATGAGGATTGTCCTTGCCAGAACCCCTGCTGAGAGCACGGCCCAGACCTTCGCCATCGCCGACCTCCTATCACCCAAGTACAGGAAGTTCGCGAGGAATGTGGTCAAGGGAGACCTTGAGCAGGCCTCAACACTATATAAGGGAAACAGAGATATACCGGTCTATTATAGCAATGGAACCCACACATATGTGGGGGCGAGGATACCCCTAGGGCAGAAGATAGATATAGAGCATAAGTTCTTCCCCATCCTCAGCGGCGGCAATATCTTCCACATATGGCTGGGCGAGGCAGCTCCAGACCCAGAGGCCCTATACAAGGTGACCCAGAGAATAGCTAGGAACACCCAGATAGGATACTTCAGCTATACTAAGGATCTCACGGTATGCAGCAGTTGCCAGAACACCTCATCCGGCCTACTTGAATCATGCCCGAACTGCGGCAGCAAGGAGGTGAGGTGGTGGAGCAGGATAACCGGATACTACAGCGATGTAACTGGATGGAACGAGGGGAAGAAGAGGGAGCTCAAGGACAGGTACCGCATATCAATATGATGCCCAGCACATCGGCATACTGGAGAAACATCTATATATTTTCCTAAACCCATTTCTACTTAATTTTCAAGATAACTAAATAACAATTTAAATTTTAAAATTTTTTAACTTACGATGGGGAAAAAGGATTGTTTTGGGGATATTACTCCTCCTTCTCTTCCTCTTTCTTCTTTGGCTTTTTCTCTTCCTCTTCCTTCGGCTTTGTGGCTGCTATGACGTCGTCGATCCTTATGATCATTGATGCCAGCTCAGTAGCCGTCTTTATCACCTGCTCCTTTACCCTTGCGGCGTCCAATACCCCCTTCTCCCTCATGTCGACGATCTCTCCGGTTGGGATGTCTATGCCCATGAACTGTCCTCCCTCCCTCTCATGGGCAGCCCTGAGGGCCACCATAACATCTAGGGGGTCGTGTCCCGCGTTCTCAGCCAGGGTCCTCGGGATCACCTCTAACGCGTCGCTGAACGCCTCTATGGCTAGCTGCTCCCTTCCTCCGATCTTCGGGGCGTAGGCCTTGAGCCTCCTGGCAATCTCAGCCTCGGCTGAGCCTCCCCCAGCGACCACTCTCGGGGTCTGGATGACATCTGCGACGACGGCTATTGCGTCCTTCATGGCCCTCTCGGCCTCCTCCACCATCCTCTCCAGCCCTGCCCTTATGAGGATGGAGACCGCGGTTGGTGAGCTACAGCCCTCTACGAAGACCATCTTATCATCCCCTATCTTCCTCTCCTCCACAAGCTCGGCATATCCCAAGTCCTCCGGCCTAAGGTCGTCGAAGCTCGTAACTATCTCCGCCCCTGTGGCCTTGGCGAGCTTCTCCATGTCTGACTCCTTCACCCTTCTCACCGCGAGGATGCCCGCCTTCGCCAGGAGGTGCTGGGCGACGTCATCTATCCCCTTCTGGCATAGTAGTACGTTGGCTCCCGATGCCTTCACCTTTTCGACCATCTTCTCTAGGAGCTTCGTCTCCTGGTCTAGGAATGCCTTAACCTTTGAGGGATCCCTTATCCTTATCTCGGCGCTGAACTCCGTCTTCTCGACTTCTAGGGGGGCGTTTACTAGGGCTATCTTCGCCTTCTCAACCCTCTTCGGCATCCCTGCGTGGACCACCTCCTTATCCAGGATGACCCCTCTCACGAACTCCGTCTCTGCTAGGCTCTTCCCCTCCTTCTTAACTATCTGGATGTTGTCCCTGTCTACGTATAGGGTTTCACCCCTCTTCTCTGCGACCTGCCTGGTGGCGTCCACCGCTATCTTGGCGAAGAGCTTCGCCGCATCCCCTATCGCCTTGTTGCTCATCGCTGTGAGGGCCACCTTCTCCAGGGTCTCCCTGTCCTCTACCGAGGTGGAGATGCTCAGCTCCTTAAGCACCTCTAGGGCGTACTGTTCGGCCTTCCTGTAGCCGCTTATTATGACTGTGGGGTGGATCCCCTGGTCCATTAGCTCCTCGGATTTTC
>JAGTQJ010000038.1:11471-12209 GCA_018396515.1 Candidatus Bathyarchaeota archaeon
CAACGATGTCCTCTTGGGTCTTGGCTGCCTCCTTTATCATCTTCCCAATCGGGTGCTCGAGCTCCATCTCATCCAGGATCTTGGCCCCGTCGTTGGTTATCGTTATGTCTCCGAGGGAGTCGACTAGCATCTTATCCATCCCTTTAGGGCCTAGGGAGGTCTTGAGGGCCTCGGCTATTATTAGCGCCACCTCTATATTCCTGCTCCTGGCCTCCCTGCCCCTGCTCCTCTGGGTTCCCTCCTTCAAGATGAGGATCGGCTGGCCTCCCGGCGTTGTGGCTAGGTATGCCATCTCCTCACCTCCTCCTAGAACTCCTCAGGGGGCTTCCACTTCTCCGGCATCTCCTCTTCTCCGCCTCCGGGCGGGGTCTTCGGGGGCTTCATCTTCGCGGCGGCTATAACATCATCTATCTTTAGGATCATGGCTGCGGCCTCCGTCGCCGACTTGACTATCTGCTTCTTCACGGCTAGGGGCTCTATAACCTCGATCTCCTTCATGTCCCCAACGCATCCGCCTAGGACGTCTACCCCTGCCCATATCTCCCCTTTCTCATGCTTGGCCTTGATCTCAGACAACGTGTCTATGGGGTCTAGCCCTGCGTTCTCGGCTAGTGTCATGGGTATCACCTCGAAGGCCTCCGCGAAGGCCTCCATGGCTAGCTGCTCCCTGCCTGGGAGGGTGACCGCATACTCCCTGACCGCCCTCGAGACCTCCACCTCAGGAGCTCCACCCCCTGC
>JAGTQJ010000039.1:0-4919 GCA_018396515.1 Candidatus Bathyarchaeota archaeon
ATGAAGACAACCTATAATTCTGTCTCCACTCTGAGCAACAACAACGATACTTTTTCCTTGTGGATTATCTTTGTGCTTCCATTTCCAGTGATCTATAGCACTGCAGTTTAAGTCAAATTTAGGCCATCCATTGAAAACATTCTCTAAAAGTTCCACAATTTCCCTCTTATCACCCTCTTGATAGAGGCGAATAAAATACCTTTCATTCATCATTAAATTTATAATATAAAAACTATTTAAGATTTTTGGTTAATACAAGGTTTGTCATGGGGATTTAGACTTCTTCTATTAACCTCTACAAGGGATTGAGAATGATTCTTCTCTTGCCTGTAAAATTTATGCTTTGTGCTCTCAGCTGAAGAATGGAGATATAAAGGAAAGCGCGTACATGAACTAAGAGAATTGGTTTATATATCCGTATATATAGATGCCTTAATAATGCATGTTCTATTAGATGATCTTCCTAAATAGGATGAGACTTTAATGATAATTAAGTTAATATAGAGGCGTATTGTTTTTATCTTGGATGGGGCTTGTAATTCTAACTTTCGATATCGAGGACTTCATAAATCCGGTCTCGGCTAAAGCTTTAGAAAAAATATTGATACTTCTAAAAAGATATTCCCTTAGAGCGATATTTTTTGTAACAGGATATTTAACCGAAAAGCTTCAGTCCCTTCCCTCCTTGGTCGAGAGGCTTGAAGAGCACGAGATAGGCTATCATTCTTCTTCCCATTCAGTCAGACCTACAATACCAGAGTATACGGATACCAATAGCTATTACACGGCAGTAAAAACCTCCCTAGATAGGGAGACTTCCTATATAAATCCCCTAACCGGCGAGATTGAAGGATCGGGTGGAATATATGCTGTTAGGGAAATGTTCTCAAATAAGGAGGTAACTGCCTTTCGGTCTCCGGGATTCTGTTGGACACCTCCCCATATAGAGGCCCTAAAAGAGCTTGGAATAAAATACGATTTTTCTTCCGGAATTTATGGAATTAGAGCCTCAACAGATGAAGTTTATGAATTTAAAGGATTAAAATTCTTTCCATACCCTATTCATATAACCGGTCAAATTATTCTTTCACTAGATAGATGTTCTTATTATTTGACAAAACTTCTATTGAAGACGATGAAAAGGAAAATAACCTGTCTATATGGACATGAATGGGAACTTGTGCTTAAAAAACCCTGGGATTCCATATATAAATTATCAAACCCAAGAAAACTATATAGAACCGATATGCTTGAAGCGAGTAAAACAATAAAGAATCTATTCTATTTCGAAATAGTTTTGAGATCGATTAAAAGACTTGTTGATTTGAATTTAATTGATATCACAACAGAATTAGAGAAAATTGACTTTAAAAAAATTAATTCAAAGAACATAGATGTATTAAAGACTTATTCAAAAGCGATGGAATGGCGTATAAACACATTGAATTATAAACCAAAAAACCTATCAAAACATTTTTACAAATATCTTAAATTAGAGAACAAAAATATATAATTCTAAAAGAACAATTAAGGGTCTACTCATACATCTGATCTTCAGGACTCACCCAAATCCATTCCTAGTAAAGGATAATATTAATGCCGACTCAGGTCATATGAAATAAATTAAAAACGACTCCCACCTCATATGAAATAAATTACAAGCGACAACCATCTCCAAAACCATTAGAGGAGATCGAGGAAGAACTGAAGAGACTAAAAAAGAAACAGAAAAGTGACATATGCACAGCATAATAACATAATAAATGCACTCCTGTTATAACCTGGTCGTGGGATTCATCGCCCTCAATTTCTCTCTAACAGTTGAGCATCCCATGTTAACATGGGTATTAAAACGAAGATTGATCTTACTAGAACTTGATCCTCTTAAGCCCCTCGATTCTGTCAAAGTCCTCGTCGTCGCTTACGATCGTATCCACATTATTTTACCTCATAATTGCTATGTGGAGTGCATCCCTAGGCCTCAGATCATATCTCTCGATGAGGTCAAGCGCTAGGATCGGCGCTGTGGAGATGACCTCAACCACATCCAGGTTGGGTGTCGAGTAGATACCCTCGATGGCCATACGCAGCAGATGTTTCTTCCCCCCTTTGATTAGAACCCACATAACCTCATCCAGAGCTAGGGGCGATGTGAGGGCTCTCTCCCCTTTGACTATCATCTGCAGAATATTCCGAGCTTCAACACCCTTGTCGGTCCTGTCGAGGAGGGCGAATATAAAAAAGTTGGCATCTAAGTATAGCATCATAGAACCTCTTCATAGAGTTTGTCACCGTAAACAAGCTCTCTGGAGACATCAAGCCCCTCTCTCTCAGCCACCTGTCTCCACCTCTCTACGATATCTTCATCCAGAGCCCTGATCTCAATAGACTTGTCTTTAACCTCGAGGATCACATGCTTGTTCTCGATAAGACCCAGGCTCTCCCTAATCACCTTAGGTATGACCAGCTGGCCCTTACTCCCAAGCTTAACCCTTAATCTTACCATTTCCAACTCATTAACATAAAAAGTAAGATTTTAGATTTAAACATTTCCCACTTAAAGGTTGCTAGGCACTCCCCCATTAAAAGCGATAGAGGGAGTTCCACTGAATAGAGAACAAAAACTAAAGAGTTATTAGATACGCGCTCCCTATTGTCCCTAAATTTTTAATAGATCTTTTTTTACTTGATGAATAGATACTCAAATAAATCATTAACAGTAATTTATTTTAATAATTTGTTTTTTGAAACCTTATTAAATCTTCATTATCCTTTAGATATATTTCAAAGGTTAAGTAAGGCCTCTTTCTACTACTTATAAAATGAAATCTATATAGTAGTCTCTAAATAAGATGACCTTTTATCACCTGTGATTTAATTATATTCACCCCCTTTATTTTAAGTTAACCTTTTTCACAGATTATCCCCATGATGTCCTCCAGATAAACTCCATTTTTGAAGCCTGAAGACCTCAATCTCCTCATCACCCCCTTCCTGATGTCCAATCTTCGGAACCTCTTCCCGGGCTCACCTGTATAGTGAAAGAGCCTACCCCCAGGCTTCAAAACCCTATATAGGCTCATGTAGAAGTCCAGGCTGTAGAGTTGTCCAGCGTGGGATATCCTCGGCGGGTCATGGATGATGTAGTGGAAGAACTCCGGGGGCAGGGTCTTGATGAGGGTGTAGGAATCCCCGAGTAGGAGGTGGATTCCGGGATCCTCGAACAGCCTCCGGGACCAGGGGTTAATCTCAGCCATCATGAGGACCTGACATCTCAGCTCTATGGAGATGACAAGGCTGGCACCCCTCTCGGCTGAGGCTATGGCTGTGTAGCCAAGACCAGTGCACGTGTCTAACACATTCCCCCCATTTAATCTTAGGGATTCCACCTTCCCCTCGGCGTCCGCCTCGGGTGTTGTTCCCTTTGTCCTGTGCATCCTTATCCCATCTATCTCTAGGGTCGGCGCACCTCTAGTGGGCACAAGCTTGTAGAAGTGGTCATCAGATATGGCGGCCATATATAACCTCCCCTCTCTGGGGAAGTAGACCGCCTCCTCCCTCTCCGCAACCCTCTCCAGCTCATCAAACCCTATTAGGCTCCCATCGGGGAGGAGAACCCCATCACCGTGATCCTCTACCAAGGCATGGGTTATGCCGAGGTCGAGGGAGACCCTCCTCTCCCCCTTAAGGATACCTCTAGCCACCTCTGGTGTGATGAGTGGTAAGGACTTCACGCCCAAAGCATTAAGGCTCGAAACAGCTATTAAAAGAGTTAAATTTTTTGCTAACAAAGGGATTAACATCATTGAGAGATTCAATATCTCACCTCTATCGAAAATACTACCACCAAACCCCTGGAGGGACTTACAACCCTCACCAACAGTCGCCTCCCTCATCATTCCAACCACAATCCTGGCCCGAGTGTCGGTGGCGAGGAAGCACCCTTACCACCCGCTGGATCATGAAGATAAATAAGCCGTTTATCGGGAATTATAAGATCAACTATGGACCCAAAGATGTTTATGGTTGACCTCTATCAACTAATGTTATTAGCCCTTCTAGCCCAATCGTGTTAGTCTGGGCGGGGCTGGGGGTCATTCTAGGCCTATGGACCTCCTCAGAATCTCAGCGTATACTCCTCCAGATGTGAAGGTTTTTCCAGTCCTCGCCCCCGTCAGAGTTATCTGGGCCGGTGCGAAGAGGGAGGGGTCCACCTTCGTGAAGTCGAAGTTCACTTCCTTGTAAACCTCATAGGAGGGCCTTCCATACATCTTGGATGTTGATGAAGGGGCCTTCTCCGAGAGCTCTCTCAGGGCCTCATCATCGGCGTCGACTACATAGCTGGTCACACCAGCATAGGTTATGGCATCTTCAGCCCTCCCCATGGCCACTCCCAGCTCCCCGTGGAGGGGCATCACTGGTGCATAGCCGGCCCCGTATAGCACCCTCCTCGGATCCAGCCCTAGATAGTCGAGCCTGAAGAGCCCCGTCTCCACGACCCTGCTGGAGATCTGCACCATCCCAGCCAGCGTTGTTGTACTTGTGAGCACTATGTAGGTCTCGGCCGGTTCAACACCACAGGCCTCTGCAATCAGCCTAGCAGCCTCGTCAGGTGGCCTCCTATCGGCCTCTAGAAGGAGGACCGCGATGTCGGATTCATCCCGGTATCCGATCTTCTCGTATAGCTTCTTGGGCTTGAGGGCTAGAGCCCTTGCAGGGCCTGAAACATCGGCTGTGTAGTCTCCGACCCTTATCTTCCATCCTGCTAGCTGCGAGCCTAGGAGGGCTATGGATGGGTGGTCTGTGGTGACGATCACCGTTGGCAGCATCAGACCATCATAGTTCGAGTAGCCTAGCGTGGCAGTTCCTGCTCCCCCCATTGCTATCCTTGAGGCCATTAGGCCGGCCTCGTATCCCCC
>JAGTQJ010000039.1:4928-12126 GCA_018396515.1 Candidatus Bathyarchaeota archaeon
AACCCCCATGTCTATAAGGGTCGCGCCTGATGGGAGCCTCTCCACGAGGACCCCATAATACTCAGGATCTGCCAATAGCATCTCCACGAATCTATAGGCGAGCCTGTTTATCCTCAGCAACCACAAATCCTCCCGTTTATGGGTTTTATTGAGCCCTCCCCACTGTTACCCTCCCTCGAGGTTGAAGCTCTCCATCCTCAGTCCATTATAACCCTAGCGTCTACTATCTTCGCCCCCCTCTCATATACCAGGATCGGGTTCATGTCCAGCTCCTTTATCTCCGGGCAATCCATGAGCATCCTTGATGTTCCGAGGAGGATTTCGATTATCGCCTCCTGGTCTGCCTTGGGCATGCCCCTGGCCCCTTCCAGTATCTTATATGACCTGATCTCCCTTATCATCTCCTCAGCATCCCTTCTCGTTATGGGGACGAGCCTGAATGATACATCCTTCAGGATCTCGACGAATATGCCTCCTAAACCGAACATGATCGTCTGCCCGAAGGTGGGATCCCTTGATGAGCCTACGATGACCTCCGTCGACCTTGGGGCCATCTCCTGAACCAGGATCCCCCTGACCTCAGCCCCTGGAACCCTCTCAGCGACGTTCTTAACAATCCTTCTATATCCCTCCCTCACGCCAGCCTCATCCCTTACATCAACGATCACCCCACCGACATCGGACTTGTGGAGGACCTGGGGTGAGACTATCTTGAGGACCACCGGGAAGCCTATCATCCCCGCGGCCTTTACAGCCTCCTCCTCCGATGTGGCCAGGAAGATCTTGGTCACGGGGAGGCCGTATAGGGAGCAGAGCCTCTTGGCCTCATGCTCCAAGAGGAACCCCCTCCCCTCAGACCTGGCATCCTCAAAGATCTTGACTGCTTCCTCCCTCATATTCATCCACATCCCAGCAGCTCCATATCCCTGAGCCTCAAAGGCTTAAAAATATAGGCCATTTAAGTCGAAGGGTCGCAACATCTAGCCAGCCTCCTCGCTCAGCCTCTCCTTCAGCCATCTCGCTACCTGTTTCAGTATTGGGTTTGGGGTGAGGAGGACGGGTATCTCCCTCGTTCTAACCTTGAGGACTGGGGAGTACTCAGGCATTGATGCGTAGAGGACGTTGGCCCAGTAGATCCTCCCCTTCAATCTCTCCTCCATAAGCTCCTTCGTGTTGACTGGTAGGGGGTTGTGGTGGAACACCACTCCCTCGGCCCAGTTGAGGATGACTGGGCGGCCCGCCTCCATGACGAGGACGCAGGTCTCGGCGAGCTCCTGTAGCCCATACCTGGCCATCTCGAGGATTATGAGCTCCTTTATGGGCAGGTAGGATATCTTGATCGGGACCCCCTCCCTACGCCTGCTGAGCATTGTCATAGGCTTCTCTCAGCCTCCCATAATGACTTATCTAGTAGATCCACGATCTCCATTATCTGGTCACCTGTGACTATCAGTGGCGGAGCCACCTGGATGTGGTCTCCCCTGATCCCGTCGACCCCACCCCATCCGGGATAGACGATGAGGCCGTTATGTAGGCATCTCTCCATGACCCTCCTGCTGAACCTGGCCTCGGGGGGTAAGGGCTCCTTAGACTCCTTATCCTTCACGAACTCTATTCCGGCAAAGAGTCCTAGGCCCCGGACATCCCCCACAGTCGGGTGTTCCTTAAGCCTCTCAAGCTTTGAAAGGAGCTCTTTTCCAAGCTCGGCAGACCTCTCAACCAGCCTATGCCTCTTTATGTAGTCTATGACAGCTGCTCCGGCCGCGCATGCCACTGGATGGCTTCCATAGGTGTGGCCGTGGGCGAAGGGCTCCTTGAAGGTGGAGTAGACCTCCTCTGAGGCTATGACGGCGCCGAGGGGCATATACCCGCTGGATATTCCCTTAGCCGTCGCTATTATATCTGGCCTCACATCCCAATGCTCGATGCCGAAGTTTTTCCCCGTCCTTCCGAAGCCGGTCATCACCTCGTCGGCTATGAACAGGATCCCATACCTGTCGCAGATCTCCCTTATCACCTTGAAGTAGCCCTCAGGGGCTGGGACGGTGCCCAAGGTTGCACCAACCACAGGCTCCGCTATGAAGGCGGCGACATATTCAGGGCCTGAGGCCTTTATCGCCCATTCTAGGGCCCAGGCACACTCAAGCCCACACTCTTTAGGGGTCTTCCCAAACCAGCAGCGGTAACAGTATGCCGGGGGGATATGGGGGAAGTCTATAAGCATCGGCTCATACCTCCTACGCCTAGCTATGTTTCCGGACATTGATAGAGCTCCCAAGGTGTTCCCATGGTAGCTCTGCCACCTGGCTATAACCTTATACCTCGATGGCTCCCCCCTCTCAAGGTGGTACTGGCGGGCCATCTTTGCAGCCGCCTCAGTGGCCTCGGAGCCCCCCGAGGTGAAGAAAACCCTTGTCAGGCCCTTCGGAGCCATGCTGACTAGCTTCTCAGCGCATTCCAGGACGGATTCAGCCGTGAAGTGGGAGCTGTGGGCGAAGGGGATCCTCATCATCTGCCTCTGCACAGCCTCTAGGACCTCCCTCACCCCATATCCTATCCCCACGCATATGGGCCCTCCACTCCCATCTATATACCTCCTGCCAGACTCGTCCCAGACATATATCCCCTCCCCTCTGGTCAAGAGGATAAGCCCCTCATCACCCCTCGTGAAGAGCCACCTGTAATGGTCCATGCCCCCCATCTCCGATCGTCTCATCCTGTTTTTATCCTCAACAGTAATATCTAATACTACCGTTTATGATGTGGATGAGTCCATCATCTGGCTCTAATGTTGGGCCGCCATCTACGATATCGATGGCGAAACCGTGGAGGGGCCTTCAACCATCATAAACCTCTATCCTCCTGTTGAGGGTTGTGGAATGGCCTCTCCACCTCCTCAGCAGCTCGCCCGGCTCACTCTTTAAGAGCTCTAGGTTCTCACCCACCACATCCACCAGGTGGAGTGTGAACCCCCTGAGTGGCAGATCTCCCCCGAACTCCGAGGATATGCTTGTAGCTGAGGTGAGGGTTTCGGGGAGGGTGTTGTTGACATTGATGCCTATCCCTATTAGGATCCTCTCAGGCCTGTCCCTCATCCATAGAGCCTCTGTCAGTATGCCCCCCAGCTTCTTACCTTCAAACATGATGTCATTGGGCCATTCCAGGTTGGCCTCCAGTCCGTAAACATCCCTGACAGCCTCGGCTGTGGAGACCCCCGCCATAATCGGGACGAGTTCAACCCTCTCAACCCCCGGGATGATTAGGGTCATATAGAGCCCCCCTGGAGAAGAGTGCCAGACACGCCCCCTCCTACCCCTACCCCTACTCTGAGCCTCCGCGATGACAACCCTTCCTGAGTTTTCAGGTAGGGGGAGAACCCTTGCAACGTCTTGAGTCGAGGAGATAAGCCCAACCCTGGATATCCTCCACCTCTCCAAACCTACCTCCTCCATCAGCGACCCAATCATAGTAAGGCTAGGCCATCATTAACCCGATTTTGGAGATTTAAACTCTGGCCTGTGGTAAGATTCCGTCAGATCGGGATTAATGAGGCCCTGCATCATGCTTTCACGATAGGAGACTCGAGTCAGACCTCCCATTCAAACCCTTAAGGTTATTAGCCTGATTAATGATGTTAAAGAGATGCGTTATGGAGAAGGTTCCCAACATAATCACCCCTCCTCCAGGGCCGAGGTCTAGGGCTCTGCTGGAGGAGAGGAACGAGTATGTCACTCCGGGGGTCTACCTCGTCACACCCATAGGCATAGAGGAGTCGAAGGGGGCTGTTGTTAGGGATGTTGATGGGAATGTCTATATAGACTTCACCTCCGGGATAGGGGTTGTCAGCCTAGGCCACTGTAGGGATGAGATAGTTGAGACCATCTGCAGCCAGGCTAGGAGGTACATCCATCAATGCATCCATGTCGCCAACTATGAGCCATACCTAAAGCTGGCCAAGAGGTTGACGGAGATCACGCCTGGCTCCTTCAGGAAGAGGGCCCTGATGCTCAACAGCGGGGCTGAGGCTGTGGAGAACGCCGTCAAGATCGTAAGGCAGTACACGGGAAGGCCGGGGATCCTGAGCTTCGAGAACAGCTTCCACGGCAGGACCTATATGGCCATGAGCCTGACCGGGAAATGGGATCCCTACAAGGTCGGCTTCGGCCCTTACGTTCCGGGCGTCTATATGACCCCCTACGCCTACTGTTACAGGTGCCCCTTCAAGCTGGAGTATCCAGATTGTGGAATAATCTGCGCTCTTCATATAGAGAAGTCCATCCTCAAGACCCAGGTCCCTCCCAGAGAGCTCGCGGCCATAATAGCCGAGCCTGTTCAGGGTGAGGGGGGCTTCATAGACCCCCCACTAGAGTTCTTCAAGGAGGTTAAGAGGATCTGCACGGAGCAGGGATTCTACCTCATAATAGATGAGATACAGACGGGCTTCGCCAGGACTGGGAAGATGTGGGCCATAGAGCACTACGGAGTTGAACCCGATGTGATGGTGATGGCCAAGGCCATAGCATCAGGTCTCCCCCTCAGCGCAGTCGTGGCAAGGGATGAGCTGATTAGGGATTCATACCCCGGCTCCCTAGGGGGAACCTATGGGGGAAATCCCATAGCCTGCGCAACTGCCCTGAAGGTCATAGAGATAATCGAGAGGGAGGGGATAGTCGAGAGGTCCTCATCCCTAGGGTTGAAGCTCAGGAAACGCCTAGAAGAGCTCATGGAGAGATACGAGATTATAGGGGATGTGAGGGGTAAGGGGCCCATGCTCGCTATGGAGTTCGTGAAGGATAGGAAGACGAAGGAGCCCCACCCAGAGGCCGTGAACCAGATCATGAGGAGCTCCCTATCGAAGGGGCTGCTCCTCCTGAAGGCTGGGCTCTACGGAAACTGCGTCAGGCTGCATCCCCCCCTTACAATAGAGGACGAGCTCATAGAGAAGGGCCTAGAGATAATCGAGGCCTCAATAAAAGAGGTCTCATAAAACCCTCCAATATTCCTCTTTTTCCACCCTCATATCTTATATACTGTTCCTATGATCTTATCTACGCCTTCTCGGGGTAAGATGATACTAGGTTTAAGCTTGTATAAGGCTCATCGCATTGAATAAGAGCGAGAGGGCAATATCTCCAAGGAATATGGAGGTCAGATAGCCCAGCATTATGAAGACTATAAAGGGTAGGGTGTTGGAGATCCATATCTCTGAGGCCCCGGCCCTTCTGAACTCCTCGAATACCTTTAATGCCTCATCGTCATCCATCCTGAACGGGGAGAGAAGCCTCCTAACCCCCTCCTCCATGGTTTCAAGGGGGTAATGGAAGGGTGGACCCCTAATAGAGTTTAGATTCATCTTTGACCCGGAGATCAGAACCATCAGCTTCCTCCAGGAGGATTCATGGCCAAGCCCCTCAAACAGTCTGGAGCCCCTATAGGCCGCATATAGGTTTCTAAAGGCCTGGAAGAGCGCGGATGAGGCGCCCAAGAGGGCGGAGTTGGATAGAACCGTTAGTGGATATATCCCTGAGACCATTCCAAGATGAGGCTTAAACACTCGTGGGGGGTAAGGCTGGAGGAGGGAGAGGACCACGAGGGCCTTAAAGTCGGCCCCTCCAAAGAGGCCAAGGTAACCTATAAGGAATGTGATGGCTGTAGAGGCTAGGAGGGTAAATCCAAGGCCTAGAAGGGCCAAGCGGCCGTTGTATACCTCGTATAGGTCTATGATGAGGCCTGTAAGGCCGAAGATGATCCAGGTCATGTCGGGAACCTCCCTCTCCCTCAGATCCCTAAGGGATGCATAGACCAGCATGGCTAAGGTTAGAGACACCCTGATGAACTCGAACATGACCGAACTATCCCTTACATCAAGTTAATAAGGAGAGAGGTATAAGAAGCCTTTCAACTCGATTAATAACCACTACCCACTCAGGTTCAATGGGATGAAGATAGGGTTCCACGTCTCTATATCAGGCTCCATAGACCTAGCTGTAGATAGAGCCGTCGCCCTTGGCTGCAACACCTTCCAGATCTTCACGAGAAACCCGAGAGGCTGGAGGCCAAGACCCCTAAAGGCGGAGGAGGTGGAGGCCTTCATAGAGAAGAAATCTAGAGCCGGTCTAGAGCCTGTCTACGCCCACACACCATACCTTATAAACTTGGCATCTCCCAGGGTGGAGGTATATAAGAGGTCTCTTGAGGCCCTTATGATAGACCTCGAGAGGTGCAGGGCTCTGGAGATCCCCTACCTGGTCACTCACCTGGGCAGCCACCTCGGCACCGGTTCGGGTCTCGGCATCGAGAGACTCATTAAGGCCATCAACAGAGCCCTAGCAGAGGCTGAGAATGAGGTCATCATACTCCTGGAGAATGGGGCCGGCTCAGCGCATCAAATCGGATCAAAACTTGAAGATTTGAGGATGATCATGGACATGGTGGAGAGGCCAAGCCAGGTAGCCGTATGCCTCGACACATGCCACGCCTTCGCGGCTGGCTACGAGTTCAGAACCCCTCTGGGCCTGGAGAAGACCCTTAAAACCATAGAGGAGTCGATCGGCTTTGAGAAACTAAGGCTGGTCCACCTTAACGACTCAAGAGGAGGCCTAGGCAGCGGTGTGGATCACCATGAGCACATAGGCCTAGGGGAGATCGGGGAGGAGGGGTTCCAGCTCATCCTGAAAAGCAGGCTGGCCGAATCTCCGATGATCCTAGAGACCCCCATGGACAACAGGAGGAGCGACATAGAAAACCTGAGAAAGGTCAAGGAACTCGCCTCATCATAATTCCTAAGATAAACCAAAAAGAGTTTGTTTTTATATGATTGTGCTTATTAACTCTTGTCGCCTAGGATTCTAAGGATGACTCCTCAGCCTCTAGGAAGAGATCATGTAAAACCATTTGACGGCCCTTGAGCCTCTTGAGCTGATACCTGTTTTTGATCACCCTCAACGCCGTCCTCGCGTACTCATTGAGGGTCCCCTCATGGAGGTATGGGAAAAGCCTCCTAGCCCACTTCAATAGGGGGTCGATGGTCTCTATTTCCCTATCTCTCCTATAAGCTTCCTCGAGGGCGCATCTGATCAGCCTCTCAATGTCCGCTCTTCTATGATCAACAAAGACCATGACTTAAGAGTCCAAGAAAAAATTAAATTTCGTTATTTATAAATATTTCGGCTAAAATTCGAAATTTTTTTCATAAAAA
>JAGTQJ010000040.1:0-547 GCA_018396515.1 Candidatus Bathyarchaeota archaeon
CGGAGTTGTGGGAGGGGGAGGCGGAGGAGAGCCCCACTTCGGCCAAGGAGGGGGAGGAGACCCTAGGCTGTTCGGGGAGAGGAGGGAGGAGATAATCGAGATATTGAGGAGATGGGCCCTCATCGCGGGAAAAAATGGGAAAGGAACTCCGTAGGATTTTTTACTCATAACCTTTTATTCTCCCTTCAGCTACATAACTCGACCAGGATAGGGGCTGGAATGGTTGACTGGGCGTCAATAGAGGAGAAATGGCGGAGGAGGTGGGCTGAGGCCAGGATATTCGAGGCCGACCCAGAACCCGGAAAGCCCAAGTTTTATCTCACCGTCGCATATCCATACCCCAACTCCCCCCAACACATAGGCCATGGTAGAACCTACACCCTTGCGGATGTCCACGCCAGGTACAGGAGGATGCAGGGCTACAACGTCCTCTTCCCGATGGCCTGGCACTACACAGGGACACCCGTTATAGCGATGGTGGAGAGGCTGATGAAGGGGGATGAGGACCTGCTAGATACCTTCCTCAACATATACCATCTCCCCAGGA
>JAGTQJ010000040.1:555-11541 GCA_018396515.1 Candidatus Bathyarchaeota archaeon
CAGGAGCTGACCACACCCATAAGCATGGCGAGATACTTCGCCGGGGAGATAAAGCAGGGGATGCAGAGGATGGGCTTCAGCATAGACTGGAGGAGGGAGTTCACAACCATAGACCCATACTACAACAAGTTCATAGAGTGGCAGTTCACGAAGCTAAGGGAGAAGGGCTACATAGTCCAGGGAAGCCACCCCGTGGGCTGGTGCCCCCACTGCGGAAACCCCGTGGGCCAGCATGACACGGTCGGGGATGTGGAGCCGGAGATAGAGGAGTTCACGGTTATAAAGTTCAGGAGGGGGGAGGAGGTCTTCCCGGCTGCGACCCTCAGGCCTGAGACCGTCTATGGAGCGGTGAACATGTGGCTCAACCCTAGCGCAGAGTACGTCAAGGCCAAAGTCGATGGAGAGACCTGGATAATAAGCCTCCAAGCCGTCGAGAAGCTCAGATTCCTGGGGAGAAAGGTGGAGGTCGAGGAGAGATTCCAGGGCTCAAGCCTGATCGGCGGGAGCGTGGTTAACCCGGCGACCGGGAGGGAGATACCCATACTTCCAGCCGGCTTCGTGGACCCGAAGGGTGCCACCGGGGTGGTCATGTCGGTCCCGGCCCACGCCCCCTATGACCTAGTCGCCTTGGAGGAGTTGAAGAGGCTCTCGAACCGGGCTCTCCAGGAGCTGGGCTTGAAGCCTGGGATTGTCAGAACAGTTGAGCCCATATCGGTGATCGAGGTTCCGGGCTATGGCGAGTATCCAGCCTTAGACGTGGTCAGGAAGATTGGGATCAGAAGCCAGGATGATCCGAGGCTTGAGAAGGCGACTCAGGAGGTCTACAGCCAGGAGTACCACAATGGGAGGATGAGGGGTAACACGGGCAGGTATTCGGGCCTACCCGTCGCCAGGGCTAAGGAGGCCGTTAAGGAGGACCTATTAGCCGAGGGGAGGGCGACAACCATCTACGAGCTCATCTCCCCCGTGAAGTGCAGATGCGGGACGGATGTCGTGGTCAAGATTTTCGAGAACCAGTGGTTCATAGACTATGGGGATCCGGCCTGGAAGAAGCTGGCCTACGAGAACCTAGCTGGGATGAGGATAGTCCCCGAGGAGCTGAGGCAGGAGTTCGAACATGTGATAGACTGGCTGAAGAGGAAGGCATGCGCCAGGAAGGCCGGAATGGGGACGAGGCTCCCATGGGACCCCGAATGGATAATAGAGGCCCTCTCTGACTCGACCATATACATGGCCTACTACACAGTGGTCAGGGGTTTGAAGAGGCTGAACCCTGATCCAGAGGTTCTAAGGCCCAGCTTCTGGAGCTACATCTTCCTAGGGGAGGGCTCAGTTGAGAGGGTGGCTATGGAGACGGGGATCCCGAGGGAGGAGATCGAGAATCTGAGGTCGGAGTTCCTATACTTCTATCCCCTTGATGCCCGCCACTCGGGAAGGGACCTCATCCCGAATCATCTAACCTTCATGATCTTCAACCACGACGCCATATTCCCGAGGAGCCTATGGCCCAGGGGGATCTTCGTCAACGGGAGTGTCCTGATGGAGGGGCAGAAGATGAGCAAGTCCTTCGCCAATATCATCCCCCTAGCCGAGGCCATAACAACATATGGGGCGGACACCCTCAGGCTCACCCTAATGGTGACGGCCGAGCCCCTGAAGGATGCAGATTTCAGCAGGGAGCTGGCCAGGTCGATGCAGTCAACCCTCGAGAGGTTCTACAGCTGGGCTATGGAGGTGGCTAAGGGAGGGAGAGGCGTGGCGGGGGAGCTGGAGGAGATCGACCTATGGATGATGAGCAGGCTTCAGAGGGCCATAGAGGAGGCGACCCAGGCGATGGAGGAGATGAGGGTGAGGAAGGCCATCCACTCCACCCTCTTCAACCTGAACGCGGACATAGACTGGTACATGAAGCGGGCCTCCCCAAAGAGAACGAGGGAAGGCCGTAGGGAGGTCATCCAGCACGTCCTATACCGCGTGCTGGAGGCGCAGGTCAAGATGCTGGCGCCATTCACACCGTACATATGCGAGGAGATCTGGGAGGCCATGGGGGGAGGGGGCTTCATATCCGAGGCACCATGGCCGGAGGTGGATCGCTCCATGATAAGGCCCGATGTGGAAGAGCTGGAGCTGATAGTAAAGACCTGTCTAGAGGATATACAGAACATATTGAAGGCTACTGGAGCCAAGCCAAGGGTGGTCCACCTCTACACGGCATCGGGCTGGAAGTGGAAGGTCTACCTAAAGGCCCTACAACACGCGGCCATGGGCACCCTGGAGGTTGGAGGTCTCATAAGGGAGGCCCTGAAGGAGGATGAGCTCAGAACAAGGCCCAGGGAGGTATCGGAGTACGCCCGCTCGACAGTGGAGGAGGTGAGGAGGCTGCCGGAGGAGACCCTGAAGAGGAGGTTGGGCCTCGGCATCGTCAACGAGCTCAGGCTTTTACAGGACGCCCTAGAGTTCTTCGCATCGGAGCTGGGATGCGAGGTCACAGTAAACGATGAGAGCGACCCATGGATAAGGGATCCCGAGGGGAGAGCCAGGAGGTCTAAGCCCTACAGGCCCGCGATATACATAGAGGGGGATCAGCCTCTCCCAAGTAGATCACCAAAGTGAAGGCCTAATATGATTTTTATAAAACAGTTTAAGAGCATATAATCTATATATATTCTGAATAATTTTTCTGAACATATGTATAGTCACTTAAAGTCTAGAGGCAATTTGATAAGCAAATCAATAAAACAGCTTATGACACAATTTTCTAAAAATATTTTCCATCTAAAATATTTGAAGATCTTAAATTTTTATTCAAATTTTTGGAGGGATCGTTATGAAGATTTACAATAAGACATTGATAATTATTGGTTCAACTATTTTCATTTTCTCATCCTTCCTCTTTTTAACATCTCATTTTATTATCCTTTTCGGCTTCCAGGATCTTGAGGAACGTGCAGTTAGGAGGAGTGTCGAGCAGGCCTTAAGAGCCCTCTCAACCTCATTGGAAGAATTAGACGCAACAAATTTGGATTGGGCCTCATGGGATGACACCTACAACTTCATAGAGGATAAAAACAGGGACTATATAGATTCAAACCTCGTTGATGGCACCTTCATAAACCTAAGGCTCAACATCATCCTCTACTACGACTCCGCTGGAAAACTCGTATTTGGAAAGGCCTTCGACCATGAAAACTGCATGGAGGTGTCCATCCCCAGCTCGCTCCTAGAACATCTAACCCCCAACAGCCTCCTACTAAGCCATAGTGAACCTTGGGATGGAGTGAAGGGCCTTATAAATCTGCCCGAGGCCCCCCTTCTAATCTCCTCAAGGCCCATAACTAGGAGTGATGGGAGCGGGCCCATAAGGGGTTTCCTCATAATGGGGCGATACCTTAACGCTGAGGAGCTGAGAAGGTTAGCCGAGGTCACAAACCTGAAACTTGAGATCAAAGGGCCTGAGGCCTCGATGCTCCCAGCCCTCCTAGAGGCTGACCCTGAGATAATGGTCCAGCCCCTAGATGACAGGTTAACCGTTGGATACTCCTTATTAAGGGATATCTATGGAAAACCTGGCTTGATCTTAACGGTTACCGAGCATAGGGAGATCTACGCCCAAGGCCTGAGGACGGTCTCATTCTTCATTGCCTCCAGCCTAGCCACAGGCCTACTAGTGAGCATCATGATCTTGAAGTTGCTGGACAGGATGATCCTCTCCCGCCTATCCCATCTAAGCCAGGAGGTTGAAAATATAGAGAAGCTGGGAGATCCATCCCTGAGGGTTCAGGTATCGGGAGAGGATGAGATCTCCAGCCTGGCTGGAAGGGTGAACTCGATGCTTGAACGCCTCGAACTCTCCCAGGAGACCATCCGCCGCTACAGCCAGAGCCTAGAGGAGTTAGTGGAGGAGAAGACCAGGGAGCTGATAAGGGCTGAGAGGATGGCGGCTGCAGGCGAGGTCTCCGCCATGGTTGCCCATGACCTGAAGAGCCCCCTCCAGACCATAAGGAACGCCGTCTACACGTTGAGAAGAAGACCGGAGGAATCCGAATCCCTATTGAAGCTTATAGATGGGGCGGTTGAGCAAGCGGCCACCATCCTTGAGGATTTACATCGCGACATCAAAGAGACCCGGCCAGGGCTAGAAGCCACAGACCTAGGAGCCCTGATTAGGAGGGCCCTAGAGGAGCTCCATCCGCCACAGTCAATATCCACCTCCCTGAAGCTGGGAGAGGGCCTCAACCAGGTCCCATTGGATGCCTCAAGGTTCAGGAGGGTCTTGGACAACCTCCTCAAGAACTCCATAGAGGCGATGCCGAATGGGGGAGACCTCACAGTCTCGGCTGACGCCTCAGGAGATGAGGTAATTATAAGGATATCCGACACTGGGAGAGGCATACCAGAAGAGGCCTTAGACAACCTCTTTAAACCCTTCTCCACAACCAAGCCAGGTGGCCTAGGCCTGGGATTGGCCTACTGCAAGAGGACGGTCGAGGCCCACGGGGGTAGAATAACCGTAGATTCGAGGCCTGGAGAAGGAACAACCTTCACCATAACCATCCCCCGTTGGAGGCCCTCTACGATAGAGCCTCCCCAGCAGCCCTAAGCAGCTCCTCAGGGGAGATGGGCTTGAGGAGGATCTCGGAGATCCCTAGGCTCAGGGCATCAATACTATCTTTAAAGGTTGAGTAGCCAGTTATCAACAAAACCTTCAAACCCCTATGGATCTTCTTCAAATATCTCAAAACCTCATCTCCCCTCATATCCGGAAGCATAAAATCCAAGATGACGAGATCGAAAACAGTATCTTCACACTTCTCCAAGGCCCCCCTTCCCGTAGTTGCAACATCTACATTATAGCCCTCAGCCTCAAGGATCCCCTTGAAGGTACTAACCAGACCCTCATCATCGTCAACGATCAAGATCCACTTATTTTTCAATTTAGCAATTGAAAAATACCCATAAAAAAGTTTAAAAATTTTATGGATAAAAATCCGAAGAAAAGAAACTCAAAATGGCATAAAGAAAACCAATAACTAATATAGATTATTAATAAATTATAAAACTCCGTTTTTTTTTAATTATATTCCTTCATAAAGAATCCAGAAAATATGAGTAGCTCAGAAATGGAATCTAAAAGAAAGATAGCTTTCGGGATATCAGAAATAGCATTTGATGAATTCATCAAAATTATAAAAATTCTTGGAAATGAAGATTCAATGAATATTTTTTTGCTTTCAGAAAAAGGAATTACAAGCTCAAAAGAAAGTCTTAAAGCCATTGGACTAACTCAAAAAAGGTTTTATTCAAGAATAAAAGATTTGATTGATGTAGGTTTGATAGAAAAAAGAGAAGGAAAATATAAATTAACACAACTAGGCAAAATATTGATAAATACAATTATGAAACTAGAACCAATTTTACTAATCAAGGATAAACTCAAAGTTATAGATGGACTAGAAAATTCAGGAATTCTGTCTGAAGATAAAAAAATTGATTTCATAAAAATGATTTTTCCAGAAGAACTAAATGATTTCTTTACAACTGAAACAGTTTCATTAATTCATATAATTCCAACTTTTGAAGATTTAAAAAATGAGTTAATATTTGAAATTGAAAGATCTAATAACAATATTTTGTTTATTTCTAAATATTATGATTTTTCGGTTGCAGAAACTTGCATTAAAAAAATGGAATCTGGTATAAAATTTTTTTATATAATGGAAGAATTTAAAATTCAAGATGCCTTCAAATTAATCGGACTTTTGTTATCTCCAAAATCAATAAAAGTTATTTATGATTTTTTTAGTAACTATAAAAAAAATATTAGAATTGTAGAGAAAATAATGACAAGTTTCATTATCATTGATAATAAGATTGCTATCATCGAAGTAACGAATCCATTGGATGGAAGTTTTTTATTCGCTGTTAAGATCAAAGATAAAAAAATCATAAATACACTAATAGAATCTTTCTTTAATATCTGGAAAACGGGAAAAGAGTTTTTTATAAAATAAATGGTGATCTTAAATTTATAACTATGACTTTTTACTTAAAATTGGAAGCTACCTAACAAAATTGTTAATAACAACAACATCCAATAGGGATATGTTCTTTTAACTACAACTTTTTTAACGAATGATTCATCTTCATACCTGTAAGATAATGGATATATTGAATAACTCCATCCAGCTAATATTATTAATCCTAGTATTGGAAATGCTACGTTAAATCTAAACTGAAAATAACCTAATATAAATCCACCCATTACTCCAAATAGAACACCCAACATAAGCCTAACTGTTATTTTAGGACCTAAAATTACCGGGAAACTTCTTATTCCCACTTCCTTATCCCACTTTAGATCTCTTAAATCATTCAAAGATCCTAGACCAAAATAAATTATAAAACTTATTATTATAAAAAACAATAGTCTACCTGGTATTCCTCCAGATGCGAATCCTCCAGTTAGGATCGATAATACAGCCCCTGATGCTAATGTTAGATATTTAATTATAAATCTTCTTTTTAATTTGATTGGTTCAACGGAATATGCAAATCCAAAAGCTAAAAAACATAACTGAGCCAGAAAGGCCTGAACATTTATCAATAACGCTGAACCTAAACCCAAAATCGCAAAAAGTATCACAAATATTTTCATCCCCTTTTTTGAGATTAAACCCTGAGCTAGGGGCCTCCTAGCAGCCGATGGTTTTCCAAGGTTAATGTACCTTATATCATCTTCAAGATCCCATAGATCATTATTAAGATAGATGCTGTAGGCAACCGATGTCACCGAGATAACTAGTTTTATGAGCTGTGAGATTGATAGAGGGCCCGTGCTTGAAATTAAAAAGCCTATTACAGATGGGAAGGTAAAAGCTATAAGGGCATATTCAGCTCTTGACTTGAGCACTATGGATGTTAAATGGAGAATTCCTGGTAGCTTCATCGAATAATGGAATACATATTTCAAATATATGTTTTTAATGTAATAGGTTTTCTAAAATTTGATAACTGTAAAGAGTTATTGGTTGCCTGGGATCCCTTAAGATGATGCTTACTTTCCAAATTTTGTTAAATTTTAATCATTTTTTATAATAAAATTTACTTATTTTTGTAAAGGGCCTGAGCTCGGATCTAAAAGTCTTTCTGTTTTATTTGATTTCGATCTGGAGGAGGGCTCCTTATCATGAAGAGATAATCCATAATCTTTATTAGAGAATCGGAGGATAAGTTTCCATGACCATGGCGCGCCGGAGGTCTAAGCTCGAGATATACCTAGATATTCTCATGCTGATCAGGTCTGGGGTGAACAAGCCGACGAGGATCATGTATGGAGCCAATCTCTCTTGGAAGCCTCTCCAGCAGATATTGAAGTCTCTAGTCGAGCAGGAGCTGATCAGGGAGGTGGATGCCAGGGACAGGAGGGATAGGAGGACCACGACCTACTATGTTATAACCAGGAAGGGGGAGAATGTCATAAACTACTTCAGTAGGGCTAGGGAGCTGATAAGGATGGATGGGATGGTAAACTCCTTAATCCTACATGAGTAGGCTATAGATGCCTCCGATTAGGCCTGTATTCTGCCGTGGATTATGTTCTTGGGGTCCATCTTGAGCTGGTTTGCCAGCCAGTTCCTCGCCTTCTCAGCCTCGAGATCGTAGACCATCCTGTAGAGGGAGACCCCGTCGGGCATCTTTATCTCCTCCCCCTTCACCGATATCTCTAGGCCGCAGTTCAGCCTCCCCCTTAGGGCTGCCGGGATCATCTCTCTCCCCCTTAGTTCCACCTCATCTATGACGATCCTGTCCTCCCTCTCCCTGAACCTTATCTCCATATCTGGTATCATCTCCTCGTAGATGTGGAGGACTCCACCCTTAAGGGCTGAGACCCTGAACTTCTTATCCTCTACCTCGAACGATGCGATCCCGGCCCCACTGCACCTCTCCCTGAACTCCTTCCACTCCCTAACCAGAGCCCTGATGGTCGGCCTCTCAGCCTCGGCCCCCCTACCTGCTGGGGCTTTTGATAGGAGCTCCTCAAGCCTCGAGACGAGTTCATCTAGGCTCTTCTCATGCTCCCTAAGGACGTTGATTATGAGGTCGATGGCATCCATCTTCTCATCGAAGTTCATCAAACCGCCTTCGAAAAGCTCCAGATGAAGACAGAACGGCCCGATTTTTAAATACTGTAGCGCCTGAGGCCCAGAAACTCCCTCTGAAACCTTGGATAGACACGTAATTATCTAGAAATTAATCATAACAACATGATGGAGCATGAAACCTCCTGATTTCCGCCGTGTCCCCTCAGCCCCTCCGAATCTCCATTCATGCCTAGATCTCTGCGATATCTCACCACTCCGAGTTAATATATATGATATTTATTTTGAGATATGGTTTCAGTAAGGTTTTTATCTCCTCCAGAGGATGAGAGAAAGAGCCGAGAATGGTGACAAGCCTTAAACCCTTCTTCTCCCAGTCCAGCCATCTCGGCCCATACGGTTCAAATTCTACGATGGAGGGGGAACCATGGTAGAGGAGATAAGGCTCCACGGCACAGGAGGCCAGGGGGTCGTGGCAGCAGGGGAGCTCATAGCCATAGCAGCCTCGTTGGAGGGGAAGTTCTGCAGGGCCTTCCCCATGTACGGGTCGGCTAGGCGCGGGGCTCCAGTCGTGGCCTTCGCCCAGATAGGGCCGGAGTCCGAGGCCACCAGGTCCATGATATACAACCCAGGCTACCTGATCGTCTTAGACCCAGAGCTACCAGCGATAATGGATGTCGCGAGGGGGCTGAGGGAGGGTGGAGTGATAATGCACAACACATCCAAGACCCCCGAGGAGTCTTTGAAGCTCTTCAGGGTAAGGCCGTCGAAGATAGGGGTTGTTGACGCGAGCGAGATAGCCATGAGGGTTATTGGGAGGCCAATACCGAACACGGTCATGCTCGGCCTCTTCGTCAGGACGACCGGCCTCCTGAGGCTTGAATCGGTGGAGAAGGCGATAATGAAGAGGTTCAGCGGGGAGGTCGCGAAGAGGAACATAGAGGCAGCTAGGATCGGACACGACTCCGCTGAGATAAGGGTTCTGGGGTGAGAGGGATGGGCCTATTCACCTACAGCGAGAGTATGATCAAGGGCTTCGCGGTCTCCGACAGGACGAAGAGGGGAGGCCAATATGTGGGGGCCTGGAGGATCCTAGCCCCCGAGATCGACTATGAGAGGTGCACTGGATGCATGCTCTGCGCCATGTACTGCCCCGAGGCCGCCATAATGGCCGGAGAGACGGGGAAACCCAAGATAGACCTCAGGTTCTGCAAGGGATGCGGGGTATGCTCCAACGAGTGCCCTGTCAAGGCGATAGAGATGGTGAAGGAGGAGGGGTAGAGAGATGTCCGAGTTCGACGTGATGCCCGGGAACAAGGCCGTAGCCCACGGAGTGAGGCTCTCAAGGGTTGAGGTCATACCCATATACCCGATAACCCCCCAGACGACCATAGTCGAGTACCTCGGGGAGTTCATAGCGAACGGCCAGCTGAAGGCGGAGTACATCCAGGCTGAGGGGGAGCACACATGCCTAGGCATAGCCGTCGGCGCCTCCCTAGCCGGGGCTAGAGCCTTCACAGCCACATGCTCCCAGGGCCTAGCCTACATGCACGAGGTGGTGGCCCAGGCCCCCTCATACAGGACGCCCCTAGTGATGGCCGTGGCAAACAGGACCCTAGGCTGGTACTGGTCCCTTGGGCCTGACTACTCGGATATAATGCCTGAGCTGAACCTGGGATGGCTGGTCAACTTCGCCGAGAGCAACCAGGAATGCCTGGACATGGTGATCCAGCTCTACAGGATATCCGAGGACTGGAGGGTCCTCCTGCCCTCGATGCTTAGCCTCGACGGGTTCTACCTCAGCTACAGCTATGAGAGGGTGAACATCCCAGACCAGGAGGCCGTCGACGACTTCCTGCCACCCTACAGGGCGCCCTACCCAGTCGACCCCACCATAAGCGACAAGTGGCCAGCCGCGGGCCTACCCCCAGCCCTCCACACGACCTACAGGAGGCTCTTCGAGGAGCTGATGGAGGACGCAAAGAAGATTATATGCTCTGTAGACGAGGAGTTCGGAGAGATCTTCGGCAGGAGGTACGGGGGGCTAATAGAGGAGTACAGGTGCGATGATGCTGAAGCGGTTCTGATGACCATGGGCTCCATGACCACGGCGGCCAGGAGGGCCGTGGACAGGCTGAGAGGGGAGGGGGAGAAAATAGGCCTGGTCAAGCTCAGGTTCCTTAGGCCCTTCCCATCCTCAGAGCTGAGGAGGATCGCCGAAAGGGTGAGGGCCATCGGCGTGGTGGACAGGATGGTCCTCCACGGAACAGGGGGCGGAGGAGCCTTCACCGATGTGAGGTCAGCCCTCTACCCACTCGACGAGAGGCCACCGGTCATCAACTTCATAGCAGGGATGGGGGGAGAGGACATACCCATAGAGGACTTCGTGGCCATGGGAAGGAGAACCCTCAAGGCGGCATCGGCAGGAAGGCCCGAGAGGGAGGTCGAGTTCATCGAACATAAGCCAGAGGCTGCTCCTCCCCCTGTCCAGCTTGAGGAGATCATGCCCATCTACCCGGGGAGCGATGGGTGCGCGGGATGCGGTTCGAGCATCATCATCAGGCATCTCCTCAAGGTCCTTGGACCTAACACAGTCGTCGTCAACCCCCCGAGCTGTGCAGGCGTCAACTTCGGGAGCGTGGTGACGGTCCCCTGGGTCCTCGCCAACTACGCGGCGGCCGCTGGGTACGAGACGGGCCTCTACAGGGCCTACAGGATCAAGGGGAAGGCCGACAAGATATACCTAACCAGCTTCTCAGGGGATGGCGGAACCGTTGATATAGGCCTCCAGGCGATCTCAGGGGCCGCCGAGAGGAATGAGAGCTTCATCTGGGTCTGCTACGATAATGAGGCATACATGAACACTGCATCCATGAGGGTGTCGATG
>JAGTQJ010000041.1:0-3411 GCA_018396515.1 Candidatus Bathyarchaeota archaeon
GACCTCAACCATCTCCGGTTCCACGTCGACCCCGGATACCTCCACATTCACGCCGGTTAGGGCTCCATCTCCTGCCCTTACTAGTCCCAGTTGCCGAGCTAGGGTCCTCACTCCCCCCTCCGCGTCTATGGTCACCTCGGCCATGAACTCCCAGCCCCTTCCTCTGGCCCCCTCGACCTTCCCTTCTTTGAGGATAAGCTCCCTGGCCCTGAGGCCCTCCCTTATCTCCGCGCCTGCCTCCATGGCCTGCTCCGCCAGTCGGCGGTCGAAGGCTGCCCTATCAACCACATAGGCCCTATCCCTTGTATCCTTGAGCTCTATGATTATGCCTCCTGGAGAGATGACCCTCCCCCCCTTAACCCTGTTATGTATGAAGTTGGGGGAGGGCTCCACGCCTATCCTTTTGAGCCCCTCTATGCTGAGGAGGCCTGCGCAGTGGTTCGGCTCCCCTATCTCGGGGTGCTCCTCGATGACCGTGACTTTGAACCCCCTCTTGGCCATCTCCCTGGCTGCTAGGAGGCCCGCTGGGCCTCCCCCTATGACGAGGGCTTCCCCCCTTTCAAGGGTCGTCATCGGGGCTAGGCCTTCCTGGATATTACCTCTACGAACTCCACATCCTCTATCTGGGGAAAGAACCTCTGGATCTCTAGGGCTGCAGTCCTCTTCTCTAATTGGAGGTTCTCCTCGTAGAAGGCCTCCTCGGGTATCTGGATCCTCACCCTGCCCCCCGAGACCTTGATGTCGAAGCTCTCAGGCGCTATTTCGGGGAAGTTTCTACCTATCAGTGCCCTTATCTTCTCCTCGTCAGCCTCCAGCCTCTTTACAACCTTCACCTTGTAGAGGATTCTCCTGCCAGCGAGGGGGTGGTTGTAGTCTAGTTGGACCCTTCCAGCCCCTATGCTTCTTACCGTCGCCATCCTACCGTCGACCTCGACCCTAGCTCCAACGGTCGGTGTTACACCCTTGGAACGTAGCACCCTATATGGGACCATCCTCACATTATCCGGGTTTCTCTCCCCATAGGCCTCCTCTGGGGGTATCACTATCTCCCTCTCCTCTCCAACCTTCAGCCCCTCGAGCCTCTTCTCGAGGCCCTTTAGGAACTCCCCTTCACCCACTATCATGAGCTTGGGGCCATACTTCATCCCTTCTGAGTATATGCCGGCCCTTCTAGCCTCCTCCTCATCCGTCGTGTCGAAGACCTCCCCGGTATCCTCTGTCCGCCCCGTGTAGTGGAGGAGGAGGAAGTCCCCCTTTGCTATAGGCCTTTCCCCCGGCGCCTCCTGAGCCTCCAAAGGCCCTAGAGCCTCCTTTGGGGTCTCCCCTGGCTCCCTTTCCCCTTCCTTACCGGGCTCTTGATGCTCTTCATCCCCAATAATATCTACGCCGCTCATCCCCAAAACCTTCATCATCTCTTTCCTGAAGTCTATCCGTCCACCTCAGAAGGTGGTGGACAGTTTAAAGTTTGCGATGAACAAGCCCCTCAGTAAACCCTTTAAGGGTTAGGGGGTTCAGTATCGAATTGTGATGGATGGCCATGTCTAGGACTGTAGGGGGATCCATAGAGGAGACGAGGGAGTACCACCTCCGCTATTTGAGGGCCGTTAACAACCCCGTAAGGAGGAGGATACTTGAGGCTCTAAAGGAGGGGGAGAGAAGCTTCGAGGATCTCCTATCCACCACCGGCCTAGAGGAGAGAAACCTAAAATGGCACCTGGAGATCCTCGAGAACGGCTTCTGCGTGGAGAAGTCGGAGAGAGAAGGAAAGGTATATTATAATCTTACAAAGGAAGGGAAGGTGATCGAATATATAGAAAGATAAAAACAAATAATGAGAAACACACTAACATTTAAATAATTAAGTTGTTTAGTCTGTTAGAAAGTTATTCATGAAAAATAGTTTATACTCCTAATCCAAATAGGTTTCTTATTCCCAATCCTATGAAGAAATTAATTATCGCAACTCCAAGACTGATGGCAGCCATTTCTAAAAATCTTTTTCTAAAATTCATTCCCTTAGCAATTGAAATATAAAAAGTGAATATCAAAATTAATAACATTGAATTTAAAATAACTAAACCCATGCAAAAATATAATTCTTTGATCAATAGATATGGGGATGATAATAAAAGTACCGTGAAGATGTAGGCTAATCCCGTGTAGAGGCTGGCCTTCAGGGGGTTTTTATCGCTCTCCTCGTGTTTCGTCGAGAGGAACTCGGATGTGGCCATAGACATAGATGCAGCTATCCCAGTTATGAGCCCCACAATCCCAACCATGAAGGGATCCTGAAGGGCTAGGGTGAAACCGATGAGAGCGCCGCTCAGCTCTACGAGGGCATCGTTCAAACCCAGGACCATGGAACTGATATATTTGAGATGCTCTTCATCGATAAAACTTATTATCTCTCTTTCATGCTTATTTTCATCCCTAATTATATCCTCAACTTTTGGAGAAATCTCCTTAATTTTTTCATATGCATCCTGAGCAAAATCTTCACCCCTCTCCATTAGCTTTAGGCCGAAATTTAGACCAAAAAATCTAGAGATCAAAAAATAAAAATACATCTTAAATTTATCAACGCCCACATCCATTTTAGTAATATCCCGTAAAATATTATAATGATTCATTTCATCTCGAGATATATCAACAAGAATCTCCAAATGCCTAACATCTTTAACTTGTTTGGACAACTTCCCATATATAAAATGCTCAGTGATTTCATTCTTCTGAGCCCTCAAGATCTTTTCCATTAAATCCCTTGAAATTGGCTTCGCTTCATCATCAGCCGAGGGATTCAACTCCATAGTTTTAAAAAGAAACCATTATTTAAAGCTCCTCTAATTATTTTGAAGGAATCAGGGCGGCTTACTCGAAGTATCTAGGAGTGGGCCCGAAGGGACTCGAACCCTTGACCCACAGGTCTCTCAGGTCATCCCTTATGAGCCTGTTGCTCTACCAAGCTAAGCTACGGGCCCTTCGGTGCGCCTCATATTGTTCTTGAACATCTCCCAAAAAAATCTTATTGCTTCAAGCCCTCTTGAAACATTCTTTTGACCTTTGAGCTGAAGCCCTTTGCTGGTTGCAAACGGATCTTTTAGGTGAGGCCTTAGAAGAGTGGTTAAGCTTTTCAGTCCCTTATAAAATCCCGGATGTAATGGAGTTCACCCCCTTCATGTTGGTAGTCGCCTCGGCGTTCTTTCACGCGCTGTGGAACCTAATGGCTAAAGGGAGTGCAGATAAGGTGGCCTACATGTGGTTGATGAACCTAACATCCCTCCTCACAACCCTTCCAGTATTTTTTCTCCTATTATCAGACTGGGGTCTTCCCATCACCGCAGTTCCATACATGTTGGTGAGTGGTTTGGCTGAGGCTTTATACTTCTTCTCCCTCGGGAAGGCTTATGAGCA
>JAGTQJ010000041.1:3433-3582 GCA_018396515.1 Candidatus Bathyarchaeota archaeon
CCCATAGCTCGATCCTCCCCCCTCTTCCTCTTCGCCTTAGCCGTCACCTTTCTGGGTGAGGAGATCTCCCCTCCGGGTGTTTTTGGTATCCTCTTGGTGGTCCTAGGTGTATACATGATCCATCTTAGGGGGCTCTCCCCAAGGAACTT
>JAGTQJ010000041.1:3591-11464 GCA_018396515.1 Candidatus Bathyarchaeota archaeon
TGTCATCTCCATCAGGAGCAGAGCCTCCCAGTTCGCCCTCTTAGCAGCGCTATCCACATCTATCTACTCCCTAGTAGATAAGGCCGGGGTGTTGGAGGTTGGCCCCATGATCTATGCCTTCTGGCTCGACTTCTTCATAACAGCCTTACTCACCCCACTGGTTCTCCTTAGAGGAGGACTAAGCTCCCTTGTTGGGGAGTTGAGGTCTCAAGGCTTGAAGATAGTTGTCTCAGGTTTCCTTATGAGGGTTGGGTACCTGATGGTTTTGCTCGCTATGAGCATGGCCCAGGTGAGCTACATCCTAAGCATAAGGCAGCTGAGCATAGTGATAGCCTCATTCCTCGGCGCTGGTCTCCTAGGAGAGGAGTATTGGAGGGTGAGGCTCATCGCCTCAATTCTCATATTCTCTGGTATCCTCATACTGGGATCGTTAGTTTAACTCGATTTTTTACATTTGAAGCTGGAAGAGAGCGGATAGATCCATCCCCCTTTTTAGATTGAGTTTGATCTTGCGCTGCTTCGCTTAGAAGGATGGGACTGATTTAAAATTGATTTGTTAATATTTATGAAATTATATTAAAAAAATAATTCATTTTTACAATAGCGGCCCGGCTTCTGTATCTCTTTCAGGGGAAGGTGCCCCCTCCGGCTTTGTATTTTTAATGGAAGAGTGAATGTAAGGTCTATGAATGAACTCATGAATGAACGATCTTAGGAAAATGAACGTATCTATTTCTCCGAGGGGCTTCACATGTAGGAACTTCATTGGTGATGGGGGGTCTCATAGGGAGGTGACTGCCCTTCTGGCTCCAATCAGGTTGGAAGAGAAGGACAAGACGATGATAGCCTGGGGCTGCTCCCTAGGAAGGTGCTGCTACTTCCCATACTGCCGTTACTCCAGGATCTATAGCGTGTTTGAGGGGGGCAGTTCACAGAAGGTTGAAGATGCCATAGCTCCGATATTGAGGCCCAAAGGCTAAGGCTCTTCCCTTTTTTAATGGGGCGAAAAATCTCCTTAATTGTATAGAGGAAATTCTTGGCTTATATAGCCCTCCTACCCTGGGGATGGCGAGAGGCATCTTATCTCCACTCGTTCCAATAATACCCATTTCAAGAGGTTGGAGGGGCGCTCATAGACCTCGTGTCATGACTTTCTCTTCAACTTCCTTCTCATACTAATTTCCCTTATCTTGGAGGCTTACCTGATTTGAATGGTGATCCTCTTACCAAGATTCGATGTATTCGATATCGAATCCGAAGTATTTAGGATTGAATATCTCAATCCCTTTCTTGGTTCTCCATCCTTCATATGCTTTTATTCCCAGTACAGTGACATTTTTTCCATTGTTTATCCCACTATCCACGAAGTTTGAGAGCCCATGGCAGGTGTTTGTCTCCACGATGCATATGAGGTCTGGACATGTGACATGGGGCTTATCATCCAGCCAGCTTATCAGATGTTCATTCTTAAACCAGACCTTGTATGTGTGCCCCTCATACTCCCCTGAGCCCTTTATAAGCCATGTGCCCCAGTTGAATCCTCCCCTCTTATCGACCTCGTGTTGTGCAACAACCCCCTCGAAGAGCCTCTTCCCCCCGGCTGCCTCGATGAAGGCCTCTACCGGGTCTTCCCCCCTCTCCCTAGCCACCCTTATGGCTGCCCCGATGCTTATGCACCTTGAGACCTGGTTTGGAGCCATCCCCCTCCTATATTCTTCCACCCTAGCCGGGCATCTCGCCACGGTTACCCCTCCACCGGAGGCGATGGCGGCATACCTGCATAGATCCTCAGCCCTGTAATCGTCGATAGCATTCTTCAATATCAGCGTCTCCCCGAAGGGGGTCACCATGGCCAGGGGGGTTATCGGGATCCCCGCTACATGGGTCAGGGAGATGGCCAGCTCGGGTTTGGCCCTCCCACAACAGTCCCCATCGACGACCGGCTTCCCCTCTGAGGCAGCCATATACATGGGCATAACCCCGTTTCCAGGCCCAGTCTCACTGGCTATATATGAGCAGAACTCCTCCCCTATATACTCCGAGAGTTCTCTCACGGCATTCCTAATCCTATTAAGCCTCTCGTTTCTCGTCTCCCTAACCCTTTGGAGGTATGGTTGAACCCTCCTCCTCACCTCCTCGGGGACCCCTCCCCCCACACCTCCCAATATGCAGAGGAGGCCATCCTGCGGGAGCTCCCCGGGATCTGCGAGTTGGAACCTGAAGCCCCTATCGAAAGCATCTTCAACCATCTCCCTCCCACTCTCAGGGCTCCCTCCCCCACCGCAGCCCAGGATGTTTGAACCGGTTATATAATCCTCCAGGTCAACCTTCGATAAAATCCTCATCGAGGAAGACCAGCATCTCAACCAATATAAAACATTATGCCGCTCCTTTCAATTAGATTGGCATGAGAGGACCTTTGAAACAAGTTCCGTAAACCGGATAAAGGGATCTTTCAAGTCCATATTAAATTTGGAGCTTTGAAGTCCTCCTCAGTCGTCGGGATCTCAAGCCATGGTCTCCTAAGCTCTGAGCGCTGAGTGTGCAGAGGCCTCGGTAGATAGGGCTACCACATCCCCGCAGGTCTTGAAGACAAGGTCGCCAGCACGGTTGAGGCAGCCAAGCTGAGGTGGTCGAGAAGTCGTCCACATAGAGAAGAAGTACATCACGGTGGAGAACGGAGCAACATATATACCCAGGATCACATGAAGAGGAGTGATAGCCCGCGCTCCGGTGGTGTAGTCCGGACAAGCATGATGGCCTTTCGAGCCATAGATCCCGGGTTCAAATCCCGGCCGGAGCACCATTTTATCGGTCGACGGATCTTTTAGGCAGAGAGTTGTATATTGTGGCGGCATTAGCTATTGGTGGTACTAGAAGGCTTATATTGTGGTACCAACTAGGCATGTCTGTGAGGCCCTTGAAGAGGGTAAGGCTAAAGGTTCATGTGAAGGGCAGGGTTACCATCCCAAAGGAGTTCAGGGAGAGGCTCGGCATCAAAGAGGGGGATCAGGTTGAGGCGGTTTTGTTGGAGGATCAAAGGGCTTTATTGATCCATGCCCCGGCAAGGGGCTGGCTTGAAGATATGCTCGACGTATTGAGGAGGGTTTTTCCCGACAAGTCGACGGGGGAGATAATGAATGAGCTCAGGCGGGGATGGAAAGAATACGAAGGAGAAAGTGTTTAAAGTCTGCCTTGATACTAGCATCTTCATCAATGCTAGGAGCGAGTGGGAGAAGGGATCTGAAAAATCCAGAAGCCTACTTAGATCCATTAGAGATGGAGAAGCCCTGGGCGTCATTTCGACTATAACTATAGCGGAGCTACTCACTGGGGCCTATCGGAAGGGGGTTGAGGAAGCTAATAGGTTGAAGGCTGATTTTAGGGCTTTCGAGTCCTCAGGATCCCTCATCATGGACTTGAATTTCCCTTTAGCAGACATGGTAGGTGAACTTTGTGCGAGGTATAACACTAGGATAAGGCCCGATGTGATAATCGTAGCATCAGCCCTAATGGCTAGAGCGGATGTGGTTGCCACGAGAGATATAGACCATTTCAGTCGATACAAAAATGAGGTATGGATCGCCGAACCAGAAGAGGTTCTATTGAAGCTCCAGGATCATAAGGGTATAAGAAGCCCTTGACCTTATGAACCGAACTGGGATCTCGGTTTAGATAGTCGGTGTTTTTAGTCTCGGCATGGGTGGGTGTTGAGTCCTAACGTTGGTTTCGAATACTTGTGAAATATAGGGGTGTGGGGCTCCTTTTTGTTATGGAAGCTCGCTGAATAACTTCACCTCTATCTCCGGTGGTACCTCGACCCCCGTGGCCACTCTCTCCCCGACCAGGGTCTTAACCCCCTTCTCCTTCGCGGTCTCCAAGAGGCGTTGGGTGATTATGCCGTCGAAGACCACCATCTCGACATCGTCCCTCTCCCTCAGCCTATCCACGAGCTCGCTCACCGGGATCCTCGCCAACTCGGCCCCATCCCCTCTCATCAATATCGCCTCCAAGGTTCCCCTGATCTCGCCCGCCAGCTCCCCTATCCTTGAGAGTGCGAGGACCTTCTCGAATGGGACCCTCTTGGCTAGGGCCTCCCTTATCTCCTCCGGGGTCAGCTCCTCGACCTCTTTGCCCCTGGGCGCCCTCGCCACATACTTGGGCCTCGCTACCTGCATCAGTTCCTTCAGGATCAGGTCCCCGCCCCTGTCTCCGTCTAGGAAGACGGTGGTCTCCTTCTTCCTCGTCAGCTCCATAATGGTCTTCGGTATCTTAACCCCCTCCAGGGCTATGACCCCGGTGTAGCCGCTCTTCAGGAGGTTTATCACATCCGCCCTCCCCTCCACTATTATAAGCTCATCCATCTGGGATATGTCCGGGGTCGCGGTCAGCCTCTCCTTCCCGTACTGGACCGGCTGGGGCCTCCTCTCATCCTTCGAGACCTCCTCAATGAGCTTCTCCAGCTCTATGGCGTCCTTAACCACCCAGTCCCTCATCAGCTCCTTTGCCCTTTGGATTATCTTCTCCCTCTTATCGGCCCTGACGTCTACAATCCTCTCTATCCTAACCTTGGCCTCGCAGGGCCCTATCCTGTCTATGGTCTCCACGGCTGCGGCTATTATGGCGGTCTCCGCCCTGTCTAGGCTGGAGGGAATTGTTATCGTCCCTTCGGTCCTGTCGTTCGCTGACTTGAGCTCTATGTCTATTCTACCAATCTTCCCAGACTTCTGGAGCTCCCTCAGCTCGAACTCCTTGGGGAAGAGCCCCTCAGTCTGACCGAATATGGCCCCTATAACGTCATGCTTCTCGACCACACCTTCCACTGAGAACCTCGCCTCTATCACATACTTGGCTGAGACCGTTTTATCCTTCTGATCCACCTCTCTCACCTCCGCCACATCTATGCTCCACTCTTCCCGCGGAGGCCTCTCCTCCTCTGGGGCTTCCATTGGCTCCACTATCCAACCCAGAAGTGAGTGCGAGGGCGATCGGCCACTGGGGCCATCCACCCCGCGGTGAGTGTGAGCAGGTGTCCTACACCATTATTGATCCGGAGAGCTTGATAATAAAAACCTTCCTCGATCCAAGGGATCATTTATTAGCCTACTCCTCTTCTATCATTGAGGTCTCATGATCAGGATAGGCATAAACGGCTTCGGCCGGATAGGCCGCCCTCTCCTCAGGGCCATCCTCGAGAGCAACGCTAGGATTGATGTCGCAGCTATAAATGATCTCGGGGAGGCCTCGGACCTGGCTCACCTATTGAAGTATGACAGCGTCCATGGAAGGCTTAACAGGGATGTCTCGGTGAAGGATGGGAGTATGATTGTGGATGGAAGGGAGATCAGGGTTCTATCGGAGCCCGACCCCTCGAGGCTCCCATGGAGGGAGCTCGGGGTTCACACAGTCGTCGAGGCCACGGGGAGGTTCACGGATAGGGATAAGGCGGCAAAGCACCTCGAGGCGGGGGCCGAGAGGGTTCTGGTAACGGCCCCCTCCAGGGGGGCTGATGTCACTGTGGTCCCAGGGGTTAACCATGAGGCATACGACCCTGAGAGGCACAGGGTGATATCTCTGGGCTCCTGCACAACGAACTGCCTAGCCCCCATGGCGAAGGTGCTCAACGACGAGTTCGGAATAGAGTCCGGCCTGATGACAACCGTCCATGCCTACACCAATGATCAGCGTCTATGCGATATGCTCCATAAGGACCTGAGGAGGGCTAGGGCGGCGGCCCTGAACATAATAATCACGACGACTGGGGCTGCCTCGGCCATAGGGCTGGTGCTTCCAGAGCTCGCTGGGAAGCTCAACGGCATAGCCATCAGGGTTCCCGTCGCGAATGTCTCCCTGACAGACCTCACCGTCCATGTTAAGAGGCCCGCCACAAGGGAGGAGGTGAACTCCGCCTTCAAGGAAGCCTCGGAGGGTGGATTGAAGGGGATCCTCGCTTACACCGAGGATCCCTTGGTCTCCACCGACTACATCCACGACCCCCATTCAGCCATCGTGGACGGCCTCTCGACGATGACAGCAGGAGATCTTGTTAAGGTCCTAGCCTGGTACGACAACGAGTGGGGCTACTGTAACAGGCTTGTCTGGATGCTGGAGAGGATAGGGGAACTGGACGGGTGCTGATCCCGCTAGGGTCACCTCGTCACTCTCAGCTCCAGCATCCTCTCAAGGTTTTTGGGGTGCCTCTTGAAGTATTCTCTTACCGGCTCCAGTATCCTTATCATCGCCTCGGCCACGGCGTTCTTGAGGTCTAGGGGGTGGAGCTCCCCAGAGGTGTAGAGCCTCTCAAGCTCGGAGTAGCTATTCACCGTGAGCCTTCCGCCGTACCTAGCTGGCCGCTCCACATCGAGGGATCCCATGTGGGGGAAGACCACCAGCCTAGCATGTTCAAGGACTGGATTCCCCTCCGCAGACCTGGGAGGGCAGAAGGCCATCCTGTACTTCTCCCTTATGGTTTCAGGATCGTCGTTCACCCAGATTGCCCCTTTCTCCACACTCTTCGACATCTTCATCCTTATGCTCCTGTCTATGCCTTTATCCTCGTCGAAGACACCCTCAACACCCTCCCCTTGGAGACCTGGGAGGAGGGGGGAGTGGAGGCAGATTGGGGGCTTGAAACCCAGCTTGGGGGCCAGCTCCCTAGCCAGCATATGAACCTTCCTCTGGTCCATCCCGGAGCAGGCGCAGTCCAGCTCCATATGGAATATGTCGCTCGCCTGCATGGCCGGGTAGAGCATCCATGCGGCCTCCACATCGCCCGCCTCGAGGCTCCTACCCATGATCGGCAGGGTGCGCTGGATCCTCTTGAGAGAAGAGGCCTTCAGGATCCTCACGACCTTCTCCCAGTAGTCACTGCTGTCCACGATGTCGGAGGCCCAGACATATCGGACCTTCCCCTCCGGCAGGCCGAGGGCGGTGAAGCAGTCCTTAAAGTACTCCCCGCCTATCCTGATATTCTCCATGACCCCTCCGAGCTTGTTGTTTATCCAGCTGTGCCAGTCGGCCAGGAAGATGATGAAATCGAAACCCGCCTCAACCCAGTCGAGCATCTTCCTGCCAACTATGAGGCCTGTCCCAGCGTGCATGAGGCCTGAGCACTCGAAGCCCACATAGCCCCTAGGGTGGTCCACGGTCTCAAGAAGAACCTTGAGCTCCTCCGGTGTGATAACCTCCTCAAGGTTTCGAATGCACAGCTCATACCTCTCAGCCGGATCCATCTAGACTGCACCGGACGGGGAAGAAAATGTTCTCGGGCCATTTAAGGCTTAAGGGCGGGCGTCCCTGTCCCTCGCAACAAACTCTCGGCCTCATCGACTGGGCCTCGCCCTCCTAGGCCGAGCTCTCTCAGAGGCGAGGATTCCGACGCCCGCCCGCCCGCCTGTTCCATGGCTGGGTAACCCCCTCCTCACAGGCTCCCTCGGGGAGGTCCGTCTGCATGGAGCGTCGTCTAGCGGCGGGCATGTAAAGGTTATGAAACCAGAAATTTTAACCTTTTCAGGGAGGGCCGATTGAACAAGCTCCAAAGCTTTATCCAATTATGTCGGGTGTTGGGCCCGCCAGCGAAGAGGTTTTATATTAGTAGCCGATAGGTAGGCGGAGGCGTCGGGAGTGTCTGTAGAGAGATTTGCGAGGAAGGAGCTTCTCTCCATCGGAGGAGCCCCGGCCACGAGGGTGACCCTAGGCCCAATTCCAGGATTGATAAACTTGGGGGCCGGGGACCCTGACTTCGACCAGCCCAAGTTCATCGCTGAGGCGGTCTATAAGGCGATGCTTGAGGGCCACACCCACTACGCCTTCGGAGGCGACCCTGAGTTCAAGGCCGCCATCGCCGAGTATTATAAGAAGTTCAATGTAGATG
>JAGTQJ010000042.1 GCA_018396515.1 Candidatus Bathyarchaeota archaeon
CCTCATCTCCCCCACGCCAAACGACCTGGACTTCGATCTATCAGACGAGCTTGGAACCACGCCGGAAGCAGCCTCACGGCTCAGGAGGATAGGGATGTTGGTCGAGGAGCATGCCTCCACCCTCATCTTCGCCCAAGGTAGGGGACAGGTTGAGCTCCTCGGAAATAGGCTCTTCAGGATTGGACCTGGTATAGATGTCCATCACGGCTCCTTATCGAGGGAGGAGAGGCACAGGGTAGAGGACCAGCTTAAGGAGGGCATTCTAAGGGGCATAGTCTGTACCTCCACCCTCCAGCTGGGAATAGACATAGGGACCATAGACCTGTGCATCCAGTACCTAAGCCCGAGGAGGGCCTCAACTCTAATACAGAGGGTGGGAAGATCTGGGCATAGATTAGAAGGGCGTTCTGTGGGGGTTATCATACCAGCCTATGGGGAGGATGCCCTGGAGTCGGCGGTTATCATGAGGAGGGCGGAGAGGGGGGAGGTGGAGAGGCTGGATATACCGATGAAGCCCCTAGATGTCTTGGCACATCAATTAACAGGCCTAGCCCTTGAAATGAAGGGGATCGGGAGGGATGAGGCGTACAGGCTCATCACCGGGGCACACCCCTATAAAGGCCTTGATGGATGGGAGCTGGACATGGTGGTCGGGTTCATATCCTCCATGGGCCTGATCGCCTATGAAGGGGGCATCATAAAACCCACAGGGAAGGGGCGTAGATACTACTACATGAACCTCAGCATGATAAGGGATGAGAGACGCTACCCGTTCGTCAACCTCATCACCGATAGGGTTATAGGGACGGTTGGAGACGAGTTCTGGACCCTCAGAGCCCGCGTGGGATTAAACGTTATCCTGAGGGGGAGGGTCTGGAAGATCATCCACATAGACGATGAGAGGGGCATCCTATTCGTCCTACCCTCGGAGGATCCCCTCGGAGCCCTACCAGGCTGGGATGGGGAGCTCATCCCTGTTCCAAAGGAGGTGGCGTTGGAGGTGGGGGAGATGAGGGAGAAGATAGCCTCCGAGATCCTCAGGCTAGGCTCTGCTGAGAGGGCTGCCGATAGCCTCTCATCCTCCATGAAGGTCGAAGCCGAGGCCTTGAGGGCTATGGTGGAGGAGGTGGAGATGCAGCTATCCGATGGATTCCCAATACCTTCTGGGAGGAGGATGATCCTAGAGGGCTGGGAGAGGTACTTGATCATCCATAGCTCCTTCGGGGAGAGGGTGAACAGGACTCTGGGCTGCATCTTCGACGCCATCCTCTCGGAGCATGACATGATAAACGGCTGGTGGAACGACGCATATAGGATCCTTATAGAGGCTCCTAGGAGGATAAGCGGAAAAGACCTTGAGAACATGGAAGCTTGGCTCCTCCACATATCAGGGGAGGAGGCGGAGAGGAGGCTGCTGGAGTTCATGGAGGCAAGGTTCCCCTTCGGATACATGATGAGGTTTGTGGCGGAGAGGTTCGGGGCGATCCCTAGGGGGAGAACCCTCACCCCAAGGGAGATCGAGAGGCTTCACAGGAGGTTCAAGGACACCCCAATATACATAGAGGCCCTCAGGGAGGCTTACAGGGAGAAGCTGGACCTGGATGAGGTGAAGAGGGTCTTAAGCTCCATAAGCTCTGGGGAAGTAGAGGTGGTGAGGGTTATGAAGGGTAGGCCAAGCCCCCTGGCCAAGCATATGCTGGAGAGATATGCTGAGGTCCCCGAACTCTTGGCTTCCAGATCCTCCGTTGATGATCAGCTGGACTACATGAAGAGGAGTATAGATTCGAGGAGGGTGAACCTGGTATGCATGGGATGTGGGGGATGGAGCCTGTCCAGTAGGGTAAGAGAACTGGAGGAAGCACCGGCCTGCAAGGTCTGCGGCTCAAGGCTCTTAGCGGTCCTGAAGAGGGGCCAGACCCCGGAAGCCTTCCTCTCGATGGTAAAGAGGTGGATGGAGGGGGGTCCCTTGGATAGGGGGGAGATGGAGGCCATCTCCTATGGGAGGAGGACGGCTGACCTAGTCCTCTCCTATGGAAAGAGGGCTATAATTGCCTTAGCAGTTCACGGGGTTGGACCCTCAACAGCCTTCGGCATCCTATCCAGGATGCAAAGGAATGAGAGAGAATTTTATAGGGAACTGCTGAGGGCGAAGATAAAGTACATAAGGACTAGGCCATATTGGGATGAGGGTAGATTCAACAGGTAGAGGATGGAGGATCGATGATCCCCACGGATCGTCGGGCCAACAACTCCTCAACAGCTTTAATGGTGTTTGAGACCCCGTCCCCCGGGCTCTTGGAGAGGACCGCTCTAATACGCTCCCTATAAACACCAGCCCCTGTGACCTTCTCCACCATTCTCAAGAGGCTATCCCTCGTCAGGTCCTTCTGGTGAATGGCCTCTGCGACCCCTAGCTCCTTCGCCCTCCTCGCGTTCGCATACTGCTCGGTATGTCCGGGCGTCGGTATCAGGACCTGGGGTTTCCCATAGCAGAGGTTCTGCAGGACCGTCCCATGGCCTGCCCTGGAGATGACGGCGTCGCACGCCTTCAGGTACCCGAAGCGGTCTGGTAGCCAGGGGAGGATCGTAAGGGGCCCGTATGTGCGGGGCCTGGGATCAAGCCCGGGCATCCCCATGGACAGGAGGATCCTATAACCCTTGGGGAACTCCCTGAGTATAGGGATCAGCTTAGAGATCAGGGGGATTCGCTCCTCCTCAGGGCCACTTATGCTGGCCAGTATGAGGGGTTCCCCATCCTCGACACCCTGGATTTCTACCGCTTCTTCACACTCCTCTGGCCTCTTCGGGAGGATGGGGCCGACAAACCTAGCCAAGCCCCTATGCCTCTTCGGGATCCTTAGGAGGTCTAGGCTTATGGTGTATGGCTCCGGGAAGTCTGGGATCAGGATCATGTCGCTTAGGGTCCATCCATCCCCTATTAGGGTTAGCAATACTCCGTCGGCGATCTTAGAGAGGTTGAAGTTTCTCCTACTCCTAGGCACTATGGGCTGGAACTGGTTCAGGATTAAGGCAGAGGGCAGACCCAGCAGCCTCGCAGCGAAGATGGATGAGAGCCTTGTATCAGAGATGACTATCTCTGGCTTGAACCTCCTCATGTGCTCCAATTCGACCCGGACCTGGTTCAGGAAGCTTGGCGGAGCCTTTAATCCCCCCTTCACCGATGACATCTTCAGGTCTATTCGCCCGTCTAGGACCTCCATCCTCATATATGGGGCTGATACCACGGGGAAACCGCATTTCTTAATGTACTCAAGCCCCTCCTGGTAGGTGGAGAATAGGACCTCGGCCCCCCTCCTACGGAGCTCCTCCGCTATGGGTAGGCATCTGCTGACGTGTCCGAGGCCTAGGCCGCATGGGCTTATATAGATCCTCACCCCCTCTAGCCTTCCCAAGTGGGACCCATCCACTCATGAGGATAGGCTTACCTTCTTGACGGGCCCTCCGGGCCTCTCCTCGGCGAAGATTATCGCCTGGAACTTTGAGACCTCGGTCCTCTTGTCCAGCCATGCATCGGGGGGTAGGCCGGCCTTTATGCAGCAGTTCGTCAGGAACTCCTCGGCGTCCCACCCCCACTCCACGGCCACCTGGGGGAGGAGAAGGCCTCTCCTGACCCCCCTCCCAACAATCAGGCCGTCCCTCCCGATCACTATCTTCTCGGGGTACTCGGAGGGATCCTCTACCCTTATGACCTCAGGTGGGGTGAGGATGCTCACCTCCACGGCGATATGCTCCATCTCATCCTTGGAGACCGGATGGAACCTTGGATCCTCGAAGGCCGCTCCCAATGCCGCCTCCACGACCCCCTCCGCCAATGGCATTACCGGATAGGGGAAACCTATGCAGCCCCTTAAGATGTGGGCGCCGTCCTCCACCCGGTTCAAGGTTACGAATACACCACACTTCTGGGTGAGCTTCTCGGACACTTCGGAAGGCCTTATGGCCTCCCCGGTCTTCAGCCTCTTCTCTATGGCCTTTCTAGCCAGTTTAACTAGGTACTCCCCCTCCTCAAGGGTTAGGTCTAGATTCAACCTCGCCCCTCCGATGTTTATATCAGTTTTAAATAGTCATCCTTATTAGGGCCTTTCCCCGCGTGTTGCCTCCTCCACCATCTCTAGTATGCTCCTCCAGTGGCTCCCCTTCCAGTAGACCTGGCCGCAGGAGGTGCAGATCCAGAAGTCCTCGTAGGCTTTTAGGGTCCTCGTTGGAACCTTACCCCTGACGGCCTCCCTATCAGCGGCCTTGAGCTCAGCCCCACAGAGTGGGCACCTCGATCTCTCCGGGTCCAGCTTCAGGTTGAACCTCATGGAGACTGATCTCAACATCTCCGCGTCGCTCCCCCCCTCCACGAGGAGGGATTCCAACCCCTCCCTCACGGCCTTCCTGTAGAGTAGCTCGTCCCTTGTGAGGAGTATCCTCCCCTCCTTGGATGCGAGTGTGATCAGCTCCTCGTCTGGGATGTTTCCAGGGTATTCGGCGTCATACCCGCATATTCTCAGCCATCGAGCCAGGGAGCCCAACATCGCATCCAGAAGAAATCTAGGCTCCAACCTGATAGATCCCTCCTCATCCCTGCTCATCACCATCATGAATGATGGTTGGGGGATTTAAGGCTCTTTTAAACTTGGGTTTTATGCACATGATGTGTGGAGGTTAGACCTCCTCATCTGCTATACAATCCTCGCATAGATACATCCCCTCCACTTCCTTCAGGTTCATGGAGTATGCCCCGCACTTCTCACATATCCCAGTTAATGAGGGGGCTCCGGAGCTAACCCCGCCTTGGATCTTCGAGCGCTCCCTGACTATCTCTATCATGGTTGGGACTATTCTCAGGATATCCCTATCGGTCACGACCCCTGCGAGGCTCCCCTTATATGTGACACCCAAACGCCTTATGTTAAGCCTGCTCATCAGCATCATGGCATCTATTAGGGGGGTCTCTGAGTCCACAGTTATCAAGGGAGAGGACATGACCTCCCCCGCCTTTACATCCCTAGGTGGATGCCCCTTCGCCACAACCCTGACGACTATATCCCTCTCGGTCACTATTCCAACGGGTCTATTCTCCCTATCCAAGACTATGATGGCGCCTATGTTATTCTCATCCATCAACCTCGCCACCTCGATGACCCCCTCCTCAGCCCCTATCGTTATGGCGGGGCTGGACATAGCCTCCCTGACAACCATCCTATATGTCAGCTCGAACTCCAATCAGGCCTCACGACATGATAAAGGGATTTAACCTCTAGGTAAAAAGCTTACCAGGCCTAGACTCGAGGCCCTTCGGCGGATCATTCTACGAGGTGGAGGATATAGCCGCAGCCTCCGCACCTAATCACTTCACCATTGGAAACTTCCTTGAGGCCCACCCTGATCCAATTCCCGCAGTTGGAGCATTTAAGTAAGAGGCCCTCAGAGCCCCCTTCCCCCCTGCATAGGAGGAGGGGGGAGAGGCATTGGGGCTGAGAGGCCTCCCTCCTCAGCCCCAGCCTAGAGGCCTTCTGCCTAATTGCATGGATGGTCCTCCCCGGCAGGGCCTCGGAGAGGCTACCTATGGAGGCGTCTGAGGAGTAGAAGGCCCTGAGCCTGCTGATCTCCTCCTCAGTCCACCTCCTCCTAGACATATTCGCTCCTCCGATGTGGGTGTCTAGGCCTCTTCATGAGCCGAACTACGGACAAATGGCTCCCTCCATCCTAGACCTCAGTGGCGCGCTCCTTTCAACCAGCCATGTTCGAGGTCCGCATGAAGATATGGTTTGTTCCGACTCCTAAAGTTAGATGTCCAGTTTAATTATAACAACCTGTTAAAAATGGGTCCCTAGGAGAACCCCCTTTAAGGTTTTCCAAATCGATATATGAGAGAAGCTTAAGATTCTTTTAAATATCGAGGAGGAATCCGAGCTTAGATTTACCCGGAGAGGTTCAAGGGGGCGGTGTTTTTAAGAGGGGCTCTGATGGTTCTCCCCCCGAAAGGTTTAATGGAGCCTCATCACCCCTAAAGGGGTGAGTTAGATGGAGACCATATACTACAAGAGGCCGAGGCTTTCCAAGCCCAGCATGGTCGCCGTCTGGCCGGGAATGGGACACCTGGCCAAGACGGCGGGCGACTATCTGAGGAGGAGGCTTAACGCAAAGATCTTCGCGGAGATCAGGTACTATCAGAACGCGGTCATCTACGTCAATGGGCTGGCCGAGTTGTCATATGTGAGGCACAGGCTCTACGCCTCTCCAAAGCATGACCTCATCATCTGCGTGGGAGAGGCCCAGCCATCCATCCCTGAGGAGGCCTATAGGCTTGCGAGGCAGATAATTAGAGTGGCTGAGAAGTTCAATGTTAGGAGGATATACACCCTAGCAGCCTATCCAAACGACTATCAGGATACCCCTGGGGTCTATGGGATATATACCGACGAGCGCCTTAGAGGGCTACTTTTGAAGCAGGACATAAGGCTACTCGAAGGGGAGGGGGCCATAAACGGTTTGAACGGCATACTGATCGGGGTAGCTAAGAACAGGGGCATAGAGGGCATATGCCTTATGGCCGAGATCAAGCACACCAACATTCCTCAGCACTTCTCATCTAAGGTGGTCCTGGACAAGTTAGCCTCCCTCCTTGGGATAAGCGTGGACACCTCATACCTTATGAAGAGGGCTGAGAGGTTTGAAAACCTGATCCGTAGGCGTCTAAGCATGAAGCAGGAGTACGAGGAGTACCTGAAGGTGGATGAGAAGAATTTAAGATATATCAGCTAGGTAGGGGACGGGTTTATGGAAGGACTGGAGAGAACGGCTGGATGAACCAGGCTGAGAGGATCTGGTGGGGGAAGGTCTCCATCTCACTACCCGGAGCTCTGATCACTTACCTCATGCAGACATATATGGGCCTAAGCGAGCTGTCCTCCTTCCTCATGGGCGTGATCATATACCTACTGGCCTCAAACATCATCTCCCGTATGATGGGGGTTGATAGGGTTAAGGGGCTTAAGATAGGTATTGGGGCCTACTTCTTCACCTGGATAACCCTCTGGATAATCCTGTACACCTATTTTAGGTTCTAAATTCCAGCTTGATCCTGCTCAGAGCCGGGGGCCTTGACCCTCTTTCCACTACTAATGTAGTACCTTATGAAGTCCCACCAGGCTGAGAAGTAACCCTGGTCGTAGGGGGCTCTGCTATACTCCCTGGCCTTCGCCCTGAAAGCCCTATCATATCTGCCCAGGGATTCGGCATCCCTCAAAATTTTATTGACGAAGTCCCTCGGATCCCCGGACCTGAGGGACAGGTAGATCCCGTTAAGGGCATTGAGGTATCCCTCACCGAACTCGTCTCCCCTGATCCTCTTCTCCCCAATCGCCCTGATGGATCTCTCCGCCTCAGAGAATCTCCTCTCAAGTACGCAGCTGAAGAAGTTCAGGATCTCCTCCCTAGCATTTATTGTGCGCTGGGCATCCTCCCTCCCCTTAGGCCTCTTCCCCACTCTCTATACCCCTCTCCGTTATCCTGATGGGGGCCTCCCCCTCGGGCAGGAATGGGCTAACTATGAGCCTGGCGATCCTGATGTTCTCCTTACCCTTCCTCAGATAGACCCTGGTATGGCTGGTATGGCCTATTATATGCCCTCCGACGGGCTGGACTCCCTTAAGGAAGAATACGTCTGGCTGGGCCATAACCTGGTTGGTTATGACCGCCGCCGCGTTGAAGGCCCTGGCCAGCCTTATCAGCTTGTGGAGATGCTTATTGAGCTGCTGCTGCCTTGAGGCGAGCATCTCCCTCCCTATATACTCGCTCCTGAAGTGGCTGGTCAGGCTGTCTATTATTATGAGCTTGATGTTGTTCTCCTTTATCACCTCATCTGCGTTCTCGAGGAGCATCATCTGGTGGCTTGAGGTGTAGGCCTCGGCGAAGATTATCCTCTTCAGGGCCTCTTTGGGATCTAGGTTGAAGTGGGGGGCTATCTGCATAATCCTCTCAGGCCGGAAGGTGTTCTCCGTGTCGATATAGAGGGCGCCTCCTTCTAGGCCGCCCCTCTCGTATGGTAGCTGTACTGTCACGCAGAGCTGCTGACATATCTGTGACTTTCCAGTCCCGAACTCCCCGTAGAACTCGGTTATCGACTGGGTCTCTATGCCTCCCCCTAGAAGGTTATCGAGGCTTGAGCAGCCCGTTGTGAGGTGGCGGACGCTGCTCCTTAGCTTGACCAGCTCGTCCCCCCTTACGAAGGTTATGGCTATGGACCTTCTAGCAGCCTCTATTATCCTCTCAGCCGTCGCCTCGCTTATCCCAGCCTCCACAAGTTCCCCGACGGCCGCTGTGGCAAGGGATTCAACGGTCTTGAAGCCTATCTCCCTGAGCTTGGAAGCGGTCGCAGGCCCCACCCCGGGGAGATCCTCGAGCCTCTGATACCTCTGCTTGTAGTACTCCACCTGCTCCTCGCCCAACTATTTAGCCTCCTTTGATCTCTCCTCAAGTCTCCTTAAAAATGATTCATCAATCCCATTAGGAGATGGGGGCTCCCTCCGCAATTCTTTCCCTTCTCCCGAGCCGCCCCCCTGGGATAGGGGCTCTCCAACCAGCCCACATCCCCTCTCCGCCTCATCATGAATCTCTAGGGTTAATGAGCCCATATACCCACAGGACTCACATACATATGTGGGGGGTGTGATCCCTAGAAAAGCCTGTTTTATCCTAGGGCTTCCACATACCGGACAGAGCTTGGGGGATGGGCTTCTATACCTCAGCTCTCCCAGGATCCTCACCAGTTCTCTCAGGGGCGTCACTTCAGTGGACCTCTATGTTCTCCTTCGGGAACCCCATCTGGATGAGGGCCTCTCTCACAGCCTCCCTGTGATCCCCCTGTAGCAGTATCTGATCGTTCTTGGCGGTTCCTCCGCATGCGCACTTCGCCTTTAGGGTCGCCGCCATCCTGCTCAGGTTAACATCCTTCGGATCTAAGCCGTCTATGACGGTCATTATCTTCCCCCACTTCCTCGACTCCAGCCTTATCCTGATCCTCTGCTCCTCCTTGCTCATCTCCTCGCAGACGCAGAGATCCTTAGGCAAGCCGCATACAGGACAGATCTCGGCCATTCCTGAATCATTAAACAAGCAACATACTCTAAAAGCTTTGCTATCTTGGAGCATGAAGCTGGACTAGATATAGTTCTGTAGTAGGGAGAAGGCCTTTAAGGCATCCTTGGGCTCTAGGACGATGACGGTGTTTGTGGAGCAGCTTATGAACTCCACTATGTTAATGTTCCTACCAGCCAAGAGCTGGGTTATGAAGGCGACAAACCCCGGCGTCGTCTCCACGCTGGGGGGGCTTATGAGGATTAGGGCGACGAGGTTACTGGTTACCCGGGCATTCCTTGGGAGGCTTCCCCTGAGCCTGGTCTGATCGACGACATAGACATAGCTGTCGGTTAGGTAGGCAGTCACTAGGTAGGGAACCTCGAGCATCTCGGGGGAGATGATGACCGCTATCTTGTCCTGGAGCCTCACCTTCGACTCCCTAAGGATGGATAGGATCCTCTCCTCCTGGAGGCCCCTCTCAGAGGCCAACTCCTCCCCTATCCTTATCACCGCCGCCTTTATAGCCTCCAGGCTCCCCTGGCCTATCTCCTCCCTGAGCCTCCTGGCTAGGGCTGAGTAGTTAACAACCCTCATCTTCAGGGCGTCTAGGATGGAGGGCCTCATCTGTATGGTCTCCCTGACAAGCTCTGCGATGGATTTTGTCTCATTTACGTCATTATCGCTCATCTTTGTAACATTTAAGCCACAAAATATATAAACCTATCCCATTTTATCAAATCACCAACGTGGAGTTGAGAGGGTTTGGCTAAGAAGAGGGTTGTCCTAGCCTACTCAGGAGGCCTAGACACCTCGGTCTCAGTCAAGTGGATACAGGAGAAGTATGACAGCGACGTGATAACCGTCACCGTGGATGTGGGCCAGGGGAAGGATATGAAGGCGATAGAGGAGAAGGCCTGGAGTCTGGGAGTCCTCAACCATTATTCCATAGACGCGAGGGAGGAGTTCGTAGAGGAGTACGTGGTCCCCGCAATAAAGGCGAACGCCCTCTACATGGATGCCTACCCGGTCAGCAGCTCCCTATCCAGGCCGCTGATAGCCTCGAAGCTGGTCGAGGTTGCGGAGAGGGAGGGGGCCCAGGCCGTCGCCCACGGATGCACCGGTAAGGGGAACGATCAGGTGAGGTTCGACGTCACCATAAAGGCGTTGAACCCGAGCCTGGAGATCATAGCCCCGGTGAGGGAGTGGAGCATGACCAGGGATAAGGAAATAGAGTGGGCTATGGAGAGGGGAATACCCATACCCGTCACGGTGAAGTCCCCATACAGCATAGACCAGAACATATGGGGGAGATCCATAGAGTGCGGGGTTTTAGAATACCCAGAGATGGAGCCACCGAGCGAGATCTTCGAATGGACGAAGCCGATAGAGGAGACACCCGACAAACCGGACTACATAAAGATAGGCTTTGAGAGGGGGAAGCCGACCTCCCTGAACGGGGAGAAGATGAACACCCTAAGCCTGATAGAGAAGCTCCAATCCATAGCCGGGGAGCACGGGGTAGGTCGGATAGACCACATGGAGGATAGGATAGTCGGAATAAAGTCTAGGGAGGTATATGAGGCCCCGGCGGCCACGGTGATAATAAAGGCCCACACAGACCTTGAAAAGATGGTTTTAACGAGGCACGAGAAGCTGTTTAAGCGGCTCGTAGACCACGAATGGGCTGTTTTAGCATATGTAGGCCTATGGATGGACCCCCTTAGGGAGGCGCTAGACGCCTTCATAGAGAAGACACAGGAGAGGGTGACCGGGGAGGTGACCATGAAGCTCTTCAAGGGGAACGCCCAGGTCACGGGGAGGAGCTCGCCATACTCGCTATACGACCTGAGCCTAGCCACATACGACATATCCACGACCTTCGACCAGACGGCGGCCCTTGGGTTCATCAAGCTATGGGGCCTCCCAACCGTGACGGCCTGGGCCCTGAAGAAGAAGCTTGGAATCTCCTCCTCGGGGAGTTGAAAGGCCAGCCTTCAAGCATTTCGTGGGGATCTTGATGGTCAAGCACCTGCTCAGTGACTTCGATCTCTCGAGAGAAGAGGTCTTGGAGATCCTAGACCTATCGGAGAGGATCAAACTCAACCCCTCGAAGTACATGAGATCCCTCGAGGGGAAGATTCTAATAATGCTCTTCGAGCTCCCATCCCTGAGAACCCACATCTCTTTCGATGCCGGGATGGCCCAGCTGGGTGGTCACGCCATATTCTACGATATCAAGGGAGGGGGGTTCACTAG
>JAGTQJ010000044.1:0-7819 GCA_018396515.1 Candidatus Bathyarchaeota archaeon
AAACGGAGGGAAAAACTTGATAGTTGCAGGAAGACAGGCAGCATTCGTCTTTCTAATAGTCACAATAGCCCTCTTCTACATATTCCTGGAAATGGCGAGAAGGGGAAGGAGGATACCCATAAGGACCTTCCCAGCCATCGCAGCCATCCCAGAAGCCATAGGAAGATGCGCCGAGATGGGGAAACCTCTCCTATACACCTCTGGGTATGCTATGGAGACCCTGAGCAACCCGGATCAGGGACCCCAGACTCTCGCCTCCATAAGCATACTGAGCCACGTGGCTAGGCTGGCGGTAAGGGCCGGCGTGAAGCTCTACTACTTCACCTGCATCCGAGACTCCCTCCCCCTAGTTGAGGAGACCCTGAGAACCGCCTACCTCGAGGAGGGGAAGCCTGAGGAGTTCGACCCTCTGCAGATAAACTATCAAGCTGGCCAGTCTCCATACCTTAATGCCGTATTGGGATTCATGCAGAGGGAGAGGCCGGCATCCAACATACTCATGGGTGGGTTCTACTACGAGTCGGTGGTCATGGGTGAGGGGGGAAACACGATAGGTGCGATGCAGATCGCTGGAACGGCGAACACGCATCAGATGCCCTTCCTCATAGCCACCTGCGACTACTGCCTAATAGCGGAGGAACTCTACGCGGCAAGTGCGGACATCACCAAGGATCCATGGATACTGGGCTGCCTCAGGGGGGAGGACATAATGAAGCTCGTTATATTGGCCATACTCATAGTAGGATTCGTAATAAGCTTCGCCCGGGTACCCTTCCTCATAGATATCTTGAAGAGGTGATGAGATGGCGGAGGTGGTTAGGAGAGAACTGGTTTATATCCTAACAGCCATAGTCGTGATCATAATGATAGTTGATTTCTTCTTCGCGGTTCCTGCTGTAAGCGCGGTTGCTGGGGAGCTGAGAACCTGGGCCACCATCATCTCAACTATGGCCCTAGCGCTGGGAGCCGTCAACATAATCCGCGTCCATAGCCGAAATGTCCGTAGGAGAACCCCGGGCGTTTGGTACCATAGCGCCTGGCTGATCTTCATCTTCGCATTCGTGATGCTGCTCGGAATGTTAGATATAAACAATCCAGCATCCAACCCGATCTACAAGTGGATATTTGACTATTCATATGTGTCCCTCGGCCAGACCTGGTACGCGATAACGGGATTCTATATAGCCTCAGCCGCTTATAGGGCCTTCAGGGCGAGGAATGTGGATGCGGCGTTGCTCCTGATAGCAGGGATCTTCGTTATGCTCATGAATGCCCCGATAGGTGAGGTGATATGGGTTCAGATACCCGTTATAGGTAGGTGGTTCAATGATGTCGGGCAGGTGCCCGCGATGAGGACATTCCTCATAGTCGCAGCCTTCGGCCTCCTCGCCTTCGGGTTCAGGACGCTTCTTGGAAGGGAGAGGGGCTTCTACGGGGAGGTGGCGGGAGGATGAGCCAAGAGACCATCTGGGATAGACTCCAGAGGATCGACAGAAGGGTAATCTACTGGCTGCTCTTCATACTGCTCATGATTCCTTTCATAAGGCCACTAGGCCTACCGGTATCCATAAGCCCCCAAGCGATAAGCCTCGTCGAGGGGTTGAGAAAGCTGAAGGAGGGTGATGTCGTTGTTGTCAACATATCCTCCGGGGTAAGCGCCTGGCCAGAGTGCCTTCCATCACTGGTCGCCGTTAGCAAGGTTCTCATACAGCAGAAGGCGAAGATAATATACTGGACCTCCTTCGTCGATGGCCACATGACCTTCGAGAAGATCGTTGAGAAGGTGCCAGGATTCAGGGGGCTAACCTACGGCGTCGACTATGTTCATCTAGGCTTCTACACGGGTGCAGAGCCGACAGTGGCCCAACTAGCCACGAATATAAGGGCCATCTTCACAACAGACTATAAAGGCACCCCTATAGACCAGCTCCCTATAATGAAGGGGGTAAACTCAGCAAAGGATGTTAAGATGGTGATAAGCAGCGATACTGGCGACTACTGCGACTACTACATCAGGCAGTGGCGAATCCCATACGGGGTTCCCACCGCTGAGATCGGGATAGCGATGATATTCTCTCAATACCAGCCCTACTGGCCGGAGATCATCTTTGGCATGACGGGTGGCGCGAGGGGTGGAGCAGAGCTGGAGAAATTGATAGGTGAACTGGGAGATGCTACAGTAACCATGGATGCGATAAATACCTCACATCTCTTGGTGATAGTCGCCGTCATCCTTGCGAACATAGGTTACGCTGCCACAAGGAGGAGGTAGTATGGGTTACCCCACGACGATTGATGGGATCCTAGGGATCTGGACGGCCCTGGCGCTGATGCTGTTCGTTTACAGCTACCCCCTCTTCAAGGAGAACCAGCTCTTCAGGTTTGCCGAGCACTTCTTCATAGGGCTAAGCCTAGCCATAGCAGCCATTATAAGCATACAGACCACCATCAGGCTTGCGATAACCCCCCTAATGGCGGGGAAGATCTACTACATAATACCTATCCTGCTCGGCTTTATGATGTACTTCATACTACACCGTGACTATCGCTGGATCAGCAGGTATCCCATAGCCATCCTGGTGGGCTCAAGCATAGGGCTTGGGATGAGGGGCACGATAATCCCGAACATCCTCAGCCAGATCATTGCCACTATAACGCCTCCTAAGGCCGGTGCCGTTGCATTATCTTGGTTCAACTTCGTATACATAGGCATAGGCACGATACTAGCGGTGATGTACTTCCTGCTCACCTTCGAGCATAGGGGACCTTTACTATATCCAACCAGGCTGGGAAGATGGATAATAATGATAGGGCTGGGGGCCTACTACGGAAATACGGTTCTCTTCAGGATGGCGATGCTCTCAGGCAGGGCGCAGTTCCTCCTACAGGTTCTAGGCCTAGTCCCATTCTAGAAGGGCCAAAACCCCCCTTTTTTTACGAATTTTTCCAAAATATTTTAACGCTATTGAAAATTTCAAATACATAGAAGGGCAGATTGACTAAAAAAACACGGGATATGATACAAAAGCTATTATCAGATGCGAGGCTTTCGAGGAGGATCAAGGTTGAAAACTACCTCCTAGTCTATCTGGGCCTTAGGCCCTGCTCCCTCACAACCATGCCAGCTGAATTCCCTGATGCGGAGAGTATGGGGAGAGATATAGATGGGAGAGTTCTCCCCAAGATGAAAGATCTTGGCTCCATAGTTGAACCCTATAGGAGACTGAAGATGATAGAGAACCTTAAGAGAGAGATGAGGAAAGTCTATAAAGAGGTTGTGGAGAGATCAGAACAGTATCGTGCCCACATAGAGTGGGCGAGAAATCTGGAACTTAGAACCTTTCAATTCGAGGTGAGGCCGACTGTTAGAGAACTTTATCTCTTTAAAGATAAAGAAGTTGAAAAAAAGTTGGAGAGGTTGATGAAGGAGAGGATTAAGATTAGGCAGGAGGTTCTCCGACACCCCCCTCCGGATTTAGGGAGAGTTCACGTGGTATATCCAGAGGAGTTCAATGGTGCTTGGATTAGGGAGATGGGAGCTTTATATGGATATCCCAGATGCTGCGTGGATCGCTATGTGTCAGACAGGGAAAAGGGCATGATGGTCGAGGAGAGAGCCTCGAGACAGTTGAGGGAGGCTGGGGAGGAGGATGAAGCAGGGAGCCTGGCTTATTTTGTAGGTTATTTCTTTCCATGCCATCCCAGATGCCCCTCAGCCATTTCTACGGGGAGGAGATTCCTCGAAGAACTCCGGAGCATCAACCCCGAACTAGGGGATCTATATAAATCGATCCTCCAGGAGAACCTTGAACTAGTCCGCCGCCAGCCCGAGATAATCGCAGAACATAGATTAAGGGCGGTCGAGGCTGTGAAGAAGATCTATAGGCAACCTCCTCTTGATATCCACAATCGATGAAGGAAAATGAAAAATAAAGGGGTTACTCAAATGTGTAGACGATGTTCACTGTTACGGAGACGCTCAGGGCCCCCTCGAAGATGGGTGTGGCGCCTTTATCAGCCATGACCTCAATGCCTCTGGTTGGTGGATAGGGGTAGTACACGCTCTCGCTGAAGGAGAGGACACCTGTTATCTTCAGGTTTAGGGTCTCAGCGATGAGCCTGGCCTTTGAGGAGGCGTCGTTCAGGGCCTTCCTGTAGGCCTCAAGCTTGAGCTGCTCCTGGAGCTCGCTGGAGAGGCCGAATGAGATCCCCTCCATCCTGTTGGCCCCCGCCCTACCGGCCTCGTCTATAGCCCTACCTATCAGGCTCAGCTCCTGCAACCGCACCCTTAGAAGGTTGACCACCCTGTACCCTATAACCTTCTGCCAGGTCGAGTCGTAGATGGGGCTTACGCCGTAGGAGACGGTCTCCATCCTCTCCTCACCTATACCTAGGCCTTTCAAGGCCGAGACCACTGCGTTCATCAGCCTAGCGTTCTCCTCAACAGCCACCGAGGCTGAGGAGTTCTCCGTCTGAACCCCGAGCGTCAGATAGGCCTGATTGGCCTTAGCATAGGCCGTTCCGGTGCCAGATAGGGAGATGGTCTTAGTCTGCCCATCCACACTCACCTTAGAGCTTATGGTTCCAAGGGAGGGGGGCACGCCGACGGGGAGCCAGAGGTCGCCCCTAGCCGATTCCTGCGGCCTCTTTGCAATTATCACAGAGGCCAGTATGATCGAGACGCATATTGCAACGACAGAGAGATACTGCCTTTTCAACCTCATCCCTACCAAAAAGGAGTCTTAGAGGTTATTTAAACCATAGATTAGAACATTCTAAGCCATCAAATGAGAATGATTAGAACCTCTCCAACCACCCCTCCATGGAGGCTAGGGCCTTGATCAACCTATAGAGCATAACTCCATTTAGAAAAATTTATTTAAGATCTTTTGTACAATTGTTTTCGGCTTGGCTGGGATACGGATTCAACTCCCAAGGGATCTCGAGAGGCTCTTCAGAGAGATGGCCATGAAACGCTTCGGCTATGGAAAGGGGTCGATTAGCCGCGCCGCAGAGGAGGCCATAAGAATGTGGCTGGAGGCAGAATTGAGGGCTGAAAAGAGGGAGTTTGAGGGAGATCCCATTAAAGCTATTGAGGGCTTACTTGCAGATGTAAATATTGATTCTGTGGAGCTTCAGCATCTAGCCGGAAAGATCTGGGTGAGAAAGGTTTTGGGAAATGTATCTTGTTGACACAAATATTTTTCTTGAAGTATTACTATCTGGAGGTAGGAAAGAGGAGTGTAAAATATTTTTAAGTCTTCTAAGGAATGGAGAAAAGATCGGAGTAATAACCGATTTTTCTATACATTCAATTTTAGTTATAATGGAAGGATTTAATAGAAGAAGAGAACTTAAACTATTCTTAACGAGTTTGCTAGATTATAAGGGACTAAGAATCTATAATACAACATTAATGGATGAGTTAAGCGCCATAGATCTAAGTTATGAGTTAAACCTAGATATGGACGACTCAATTCAATATCATGTAGCAACAATTTTAAAGGCGGATGGAATCGTATCCTTCGATAGGCATTTCGACGGATTGAAAATATTAAGGCTTGAACCCTCCCAGTTAATATAAACTCGAGAAATCTGAGTTGATTTCAAACTCGATTCTTAGAATCATCTTAGGAATAATGCTTTCCACTCTCATGACGATTTAAAAATCCCCTAGCAGTTAAGCCTAAAGTTTTATTAGATTATGCGGAGATCATTCGGATGATGGTTATAGAGTATGATCTGCTCATAAGGGATGCCACCATCATCGACGGTACCGGCAGGGAGGCCTACAGGGGTTCCATAGGTGTTAAGGGCGATAGGATAGTCGCCTTAGGGGAGGTTAGGGGGGATGCGGTAATGGAGGTTGATGCCTCTGGGCTCCTCGCTACACCAGGCTTCGTAGACTCCCACAGCCACTCTGACAGGAATATTCTATTCTACCCCCTCTGCGAGAGCGATGTCCATATGGGGGTCACCACCTTCGTAGGCGGTCAGTGTGGAAGCTCACCAGCCCCCGTCGGAGAGGTGGTCAGGCTCCCTGGAATAGCGGAGGAGTATGTCTTCGAACTCGAGCCCTTCATGTACTTCCCGAGGAAGCCCTACTTCCCGCTGGAGAGGGTGAACGAGCTCCTGAAGGAGAAGTTCGGCTGGGCCATTACCTGGAGGACCATGGGGGAGGACTTCAAGGTCATTGAGGAGAAGGGGTTCTCGATAAACTACGCCCCTTTAGTGGGCCACGGGGCCTGCAGAACAGCCGTCCTGGGCAACGACTATGAGAGGCAGTCCACCCCCGAGGAGGTTGAGGCCATCGGTAAGCTCATTAGGCAGGCCATGGATGAGGGGTGCATCGGCCTCTCGGCTGGGATCGACTACGACCCAGACTGCTTCGCCTCAAGGGAGGAGATAGACAGGCATGTCGCCATACTAAGGGAGTACCCAGGGGCGGTTTACGCACCCCACTGGAGGAGGACTGGTAGGAGGAGGGGCATAACTGCGGGGATCCCATGGAACAGGATACAGGGAATAATAGATGAGCTTGAGACCGCGAAGAAGGCCGGAGTCCCCATAGTGATAGCCCACCTATACGGGGGCTGGGATGCGACGCCGATACCTCCACCCAAGGTCATCCAGGAGGCCATAGGAAGGGCCACACTGGATGTAATAGACCGTTATATCGCCGAGGGGGTTAGGGCCTACTTCGATGTGATACCTTACTGGTGGTTCACCTCCCAATATCTCTGCGGGCACTTCGCTCCCTTCCTCAGGCTGCTGGGCTCGAGGGAGGCCTTCGCCAGGGCATTGAGGATGGCGGACTTCAGGCAGGAGGTCAAGGAGGCCCTCCAGAGGGGGAAGTTCTACATCCAGCCCCCATCCAACCCTAACATGAACCCAAACTGGGCCAAGGAGATAACCATAACTGAGCATAAGAACCCGAAGTATCTAGACAGATCCATAGCGGAGATAGCCATGGAGATGGGGAAGGATCCCATGGATGCCTGGTTCGACCTGATAGTGGAGGATCCAGACTCGAGGTGCTCCATAGGCGACTACAGGTTCACGGAGGACTACGTCAAGCTCTTCTACAAGCACCCTAGGGGGATGGTGGGCGTCGACTCCTCCATGGTCGACGATAAGAGGGAGGGGGTCTACCCCCCATGGGCGAGGCCCGGGCCCAACACCTACTCAGCATACCCATCCTTCCTCACCCGCTACGTAAAAGAGCAGGGGCTCCTAACCCTCGAGGAGGCTGTGAGGAAGTGCACGGCCCTGCCAGCCGAGGCCTACAACCTTAAGGGGAGAGGAACAATAGAGGTTGGGAGCTACGCTGATATCCTACTAATAAACTGGGAGAACCTGAGGATGAACAGCACCCCCAAGGAGACAAGGAGATACCCAACGGGATTCGAGTACATCTTCGTCAACGGGGTAGCGGTCATAGAAAAGGACAAGCACACCGGGGCAAAGCCAGGGAGAGTCCTTAGGAGAGGCCAAGGTTAAGCACACCTGACTAAGAAGACCGGAGACAGGCTAGATGGATAAGGGCCTAAAGCCCCTCCACTCCTTTGATCTCTGACCTCCTCGGCCCGGTTTGACTCGGTGCTCCTCAAAGATGATCAATTTCTCCTCTCTCCAAGGAGCCTCGAACCCTTCAGGAGTTCATGGTTAATGCCTTTGGGATATCGATCCTCCCTCTATTTATCATGATTTTTAATGTGATGCATCATTTAGCTTATCTATATATCTTAAAAACATTTTCATAGCATTAATGATAACTCTTTTTATGAGTTTTCTGTGACTAGTTTAACTCTTCGCTATG
>JAGTQJ010000044.1:7826-11168 GCA_018396515.1 Candidatus Bathyarchaeota archaeon
AGTTAGGCCTTAGAACGCTGAGACCTACCTCACTAGGGATATAAAATACATGAAAGTTGCACTTATGAAAAAGGGATCTCATCAACTCTCAATACCATGGATTTATTAGTTAATAGGAACATATCTTGATCGCCTTGTATGACCTCATAATTAAGGGCGGGAGGATCGTCACAGGGGCTGGAAACCCCTGGTTCAGGGCCGATGTGGCTGTCAAGGATGGGCGGATAGAGGAGGTTGGCAAAATACCTGGCGGAGCAAAGGAAATCCTAGATGCCACGGGGCTTCTAGTCTGCCCGGGATTTATAGATCTCCACGACCACTCAGACTTCACGCTCTTGGTCGATAGAAAGGCGGAGAACAAGGTACGAATGGGCGTCTCAACACTCGTCTTCCCCAGCTGCGGCTCTGGTGCCGCCCCCCTCAACGATGAGATGAGAATGGAGGAGGAGAGGCTTCACCCCTACCTCAAGGAGGCTGGCATCAGCATCAACTGGCATACCGTTGAGGAGTACCTTGAGATATTGGAGGAGGGGGGCATCTCCGTGAATGTGGCCCCCATGGCAGCCTTTGGAAACATCCGGAGGTATGTGATGGGGATGGAGATGAGGCCTCCCACCGGGGAGGAGCTTGAGGCTATGAAGTCGGAGATCGAAAAGGCGATGGAGGCTGGCTGCCTGGGCATCTCGACGGGCCTGAGGTATGCCCCCCAGAGCTATGCATCGACCGAGGAGGTCATAGAGCTGGCTAAGGTCGTCGCTAGATATGATGGATTCTACGCGAGCCATATAAGGGATGAAGGGGACAGGGGGAACCCCGTAGCAGCCGTTGAGGAGATAATCAGGATAGGGGAGGAGGCGGAACTCCCGGTCCATATATCCCATTTCAAGGTTCTATCTAGGAGATTTTGGAGCCTATGCCCAAGGCTCATCCAGCTAGTTGAGGAGGCTAGGGCTAGGGGATTGGACATAACCGCCGACCAGTACCCATATAGTGCCAGTGGAACCGGCCCTGGAGCCTGGATCCCCCATTGGGCCCATGAGGGCGGACCCGAAGAGCTAGCCAAGCGACTCAGGGACCCAGGGCTGGCCCCAAAGATAAGAGCAGCCCTAGCAGAATCGATGGAGGAGAGGGGAGGGGCAACTGCAGCCCTGATCTCAAGCTACCCAGCAGGCCCCTCACTGGTCGGGAAGACCATAGAGGAGGCCGCCGAGATAAGGGGTGAGAGGCCCGAGGAGGCAATATTCAACCTATTCAGGGAGCATGTTGAGAAGAGCATATCCGGAGAGGTTGAGGGCGGATTCTCCATCGTCAACTTCAACCAGTCGGAGGAGAATGTCGAGGCGATAATGAGGAGGCCCTGGGTAGCCTTCGGAACCGATGGGAGCGTCCACTCCACCAAGGGCCCCCTGAGGAGGCACCAGCCCTCACCCCACCCCAGGTCATATGGAACCTTCCCAAGGGTCCTGAAGAGGTATGTTCATGAGAAGGGACTGCTCACCCTAGAGGAGGCGATAAGGAAGATGACCTCCCTCCCAGCGCAACGCCTCGGATTATATGACAGGGGCCTCATCCTCCTGGGAATGTGGGCCGACATCCTAGTATTCGACCCTGAGAGATTAGAGGACAAAGCAGACTTCACCCCACCAGAGGAGGCGATGAGATACCCCAAAGGGATAGAGCACCTCCTCGTCAACGGCGTTCTAACCGTCAGAGATGGGGAGCATACGGGGGTGATGGCTGGGAGGATCCTGAGGAGAAAGCCGCTTCCCTAATGATGAGCTTAAAAAAGCCATAAAGCTCTACAGCCATCTTTTGCGGAAAATTTTGCTCTGAATAATTAATTGTACGCATTTAAATAATATTTTATGGCTGGCTGCTTTCTCGTTGAGGCTTACTGGACATCCGTATTTCATATCCCCATCCTGTCTAAAAGCCTTAGAACCTCTACCCTTTCGAGGCTTAAATATGCCATCAACATAGAATAAAAGCCATAAATCACACCCAAAAATCTAAGCCTGCAATACCGCAAATATAACATTAAAGAAAAGAACTCGACCAGTCTTTTTAGACTTCTTTTATTCGCTCTTAAATAAGATTTTTGTGGCTGTTTTCTGTTGTTTATTTATGGATATTCTTGATCTTCTTTCGAGCGATGGGGCTTGCTCTAGGCTCTTGAGGAGTGTCATGTGACGCAGCGGCGTTCATTGCCCCATGTGTGGCTCTAGTAGGGTGAAGGGCCATGGGAATTATGGGCTGGGGCTCAAGCGCAACAAGTATAAGGCTTGCGGGCGGACGTTCAACGACAAGACCGGAATCATATTCCACTATTCTAGGCTGAGCCTGAGGGAGCGGTTCATGCTCATGCTCCCCTTCCTAGCCCTGCACAACTCAGCTCTGGGCCTGAACTGGCTTTTGGATAGGAGCTACATGCCCATATTCAAGGCTTTGAAGAAGATCACGCTCCGCCTCAGGGAGGCTCAGCCCACGAAGATGGATGGTGCAGTAGAGCCCGACGAGATTTATGTGACCGCTGGGCTGAAGGGCAGAAACAACAGCCTCCGCATCAAGCGCCTTGGCAGGTGGCCTACGCGCAGGGGCCTCAAGAGGCGGGGGCGTGGAACATGGAACCAGGACAAACCTCCGATCTTCATCCTGGTGGAGAGGGGCGGCCAAGAGGAGTATGTTCCCTCCAGCGACGTAGAGGCCAAAACAGCGGAGAAGATCATAGGGAGGCGGGTCTCCAGGGCTCAACCATCTACACAGACTGCTTCAAGGCCTACCTGGGCCTAAGCGAGGCCGGATACAGGCATGAGGCAGTTAACCATTCGGCTAGTGAGTGGGTTAGCGGTGAATGCCACATCAACGGATGCGAGAACAGGGCTTCCCTGCTCAGGCCTTGGCTAGCCGTCCACCGAGGCGTATGCAAGGACAACCTGAGCCTCTAGACAGCCGCCTTCAAGGCCAGACAATTCAGAAAGCTGAGCTCCGAGGAAGCCATCAAGGAAATCTTGAAGATAGCTCTTATTTTCATGGCGCTGCTGGCCAGCCTAAGAAACCGCTCCAGCCCCGAAGCAACCATTCCAAAAGGCTAGCCACAACATTCTTATTTATGAGCGCTTTTATTTTTGGATCCCAGATGTGCAACGGAATCAATTAAGGAAACTGATTTCTGAATAGATAGTTAATAAGTAAATTTCATCTAGGTTTATAAATGGGATTTTCAGATCTCCCTCCGTGGATGAGTCACCAAGCCCAATCAGGGTCAAGGGGAATATTCGAGAAGACCTTTAAGATAGTCGTGCTCGGAGAACATGCAACGGGAAAGACCAGCCTTTTGAGGAA
>JAGTQJ010000043.1:0-432 GCA_018396515.1 Candidatus Bathyarchaeota archaeon
CCTCCGCTCGACCTCCCCTGTGACCTCGCTCCTCTTAGGGGCGATGGCGTCTATCTCATCGATGAAGACTATGCTCGGCGCATTCTTCTCGGCGTCTTCGAAGATCTTCCTCATCCTTGCCTCAGACTCTCCGTAGAACTTGCTCATTATCTCAGGCCCATTGACGGCGTAGAAGTTCGCCTCAGACTCGTTCGCAACCGCCCTAGCCAGGAGGGTCTTCCCGGTTCCCGGAGGGCCGTGGAGGAGGACCCCCTTCGGGGGGTCTATGCCAAGCCTCTGGAATATCTCAGGATGCCTAAGTGGGAGCTCGACCATCTCCCTAATCCTCTGGATGGCCTCGTCGAGGCCCCCTATATCCTCGTATGTCGTCCTGCTCGGCATCTCAAGCTCCGGCACGGGCTCAGCCAGGATGGTCACCTCTGTGGTGGGCGA
>JAGTQJ010000043.1:450-1632 GCA_018396515.1 Candidatus Bathyarchaeota archaeon
CGGCTTGGTGTTGACCACCATGAAGGGAACCGAATGGCCCAGCATCATAATGAGGATCGTATCACCCCTTGTGCAAGGTCTATCTATCAGCCTATCCTTGACGAACCTAACGAAGTCGCTGTCTACGCTTATCCGGATATCTACAGGTGCTAGCTTGACGGAGAGGGCATACTCAACCTCCGCCTTCTTCACGGTGACATACTCGTTTATGGAGGCCCCGCAGTTCTTCCTGATGAAGCCATCTATCCTTATTATCATGAGTCCCTGATCCTCAGGGTAGGCTGGCCAGGCCTTCGCGGCGGTGGTCTTCTTTCCCGTTATCTCTATGACATCACCGACCGTTACCTCCAATATCTTCATGGTCTCGGCATCTATCCTAGCGATGCTCCTCCCCACATCCCTCTGCTGTTTGGCCTCAGCCACCTTCAGTTGAACACTGCTCAAATGAACCCTCCCAATCTTCGAAAGGGTCGAATCTTATAAAGATTTTATCTCCCCCAGGAGACTCGGGAGAAAACCCTAAGGGTCATATGACTCCACACTCCAAGGCCAGGCTCCAAGCTCTATCCTTGCTTAGGGGGACCCGGTTAAGTATGGTGTACCGCTCTGGCCTTACCTCTCTGGCCCTGACCAGGGCCTCGACTATCACATCTGGCGATAGGCCCACCTCCTCCGCGGTTGTGGGAGCCCCGACAATCCTCAGCACCTCGGCTATCGAGACCCAGTCTATGCCGTGGAGCTTGGCCATCATTATTGTGCCCAATCCGCACCCCTCCCCGTGAAGGATCATGTTGGGGGCTATCATCTCGAGGGCGTGGCTGAACAGGTGCTCCGAGCCGCTGCAGGGCCTGCTGCTTCCAGCTATACTCATGGCGACCCCGCAGCTCACAAGGGATTCCAGTAGAACCCTAAAGCCCTCACCTGTGCGTTCCCCAATCAGCCCAGCCCTCTCCATGACCATCTCAGAGCTCATCTGGGCTAGGCTCGCTGCATAGTCCCCATAATATTCCCCCACATCCTCGTGGGCTATTCTCCAATCCAGTACAGAGACGGCCTTGGCCACGACGTCGCCGCATCCGCTCGCTATATACCTATAGGGAGACGCTGCGATGATTTGTGAGTCCGCTATCACAGCCGTCGGCACCTTTGCCTTCACGGAGTATGGCCTTCCAAGGCTCCTTA
>JAGTQJ010000043.1:1804-9838 GCA_018396515.1 Candidatus Bathyarchaeota archaeon
TGAGGCCGTGTCGGCGTTCTCCGTCAAGATGGTGTCCGCCTCGATCCCCTGTTGTTGAACCAACCTTCGAGCTCTCTCTCCAGCTACTTGCAGGGTCCTCCTACCGGTGACTATTAGGGCCCTCTCCACACCGATCTCTCCGCAGATATCTCCAAGCTCACCTATAACCCCCTCTCCTATCATAACTATTCGGGGTAGGTCTATCCTATGGACTTCCTTCACAGCGGCATCGGACTATTAATGAAGGCAGAGGCAATTAAAATTTCTTCTATTCCCCTTAGCCTTATTCGATCTTAGGCTAGAAAGATTTTTAAATCATAGCTTTTCATTCATATAAGCTCGGTTCTGAGAGCTCATAAAACTCCAGTTAGGGGATTGTCTATGGGGAGAATCCTAGGAGAGATCACCGGAACAACGACGGTGGGTGTGGTCTGCAGGGATGGGGTAATAATGGCCACTGACAAGAGGGCGACCATGGGAACCTACGTGGCTAGTAAGCAGGCTAAGAAGGTCTACAAGATAACTGACCGCCTCGCTATGACGGTGGCCGGAGGAGTAGCGGTAGCTCAGAGGGTTGTGGATATCCTCAGGGCTAACGCAAAGCTCTTCGAGCTGAATTATGGTCGGCCCATGCCTGTCGTCTCAGCCGCTAGGCTCTTGTCAAACCTCCTTTTCGCAAATCGGGAGGTGGGGCTGCCCCTCCCCCTACAAGCCCTTGTAGGGGGATATGATGAGACCGGGCCCCACATCTTCTCCCTGGATCCCTTCGGAAGCCTAACGGAGGAGAGGATGGTCTCCACAGGATCGGGCTCACCCATCGCTTACGGCGTGTTGGAGGATAGATACAAGGAGGACGGGCTGGTGAGCGAGAACCTCCCGATCGTGGTGAAGGCGGTGGACTCCGCGATGAAGAGGGATGTCGCGAGTGGAGACGGCTTCGATGTCGCGGTTATAACGAAGGAGGGGTTCAGGGAGCTGAGCCTGGAGGAGAAACAGGCTTTACTGAATTTAAAGAGTTAGATTCCAATGCAGAGGCAACAAAGCCTATCGTATGCGGAGATAAGGAGTTCGATACTCCAGAACATACCTCCAGAGGCGGGTCTAACTAGGATAGAGTTTGAGGGGCCCCGCCTCGCCATCTACACGAAGAGGCCTGAGATACTGCTTGAGAGGAGCCAAGTCATATCCGAGATAGCCACCTCTATAAAGAAGAGGATCGTCGTCCGCTCAGACCCCTCGGCGAGGATAGCTGAAGGGGATGTTGAGAGGGTCGTGAGAGAGGTCTTGCCCGAGGAGGCTGGCCTTGTCAGGACATACCTAGATCCAGCTTTAGGGGAGGTTATCATTGAAGCTGCGAGGCCCGAGTTGGCCTATGGAAGTGGGGGCGTCAACCTCATAGATATAGCCAGAAGGACTGGTTGGATCCCCCTACTGGTGAGGGCCCCTCCAATCCCTTCAACGACCCTAAAGCAGGTGAGGGGCTACCTTTACTCGAGGGGTAAGGAGAGGGAGCGATTCCTAAGGGAGACTGGAGAGGTGATCTTCAGGCCTTCAAGACAGGGAGCGGGTGATGTCAGAATCACGGCCCTAGGCGGAGCCAGGCAGGTCGGCCGATCAGCCTTCCTCGTTAGAACCCGGGAGAGCTGCCTCCTCCTCGACTGTGGGATCAACCCCGGCTCAAGCAACCCTATAGATGCCTATCCAAGATTGGATGTGGAGGAGTTCGACCTTGAAAGGCTGGATGGGGTGGTCATAACCCATGCACACCTCGACCACTGCGGATTCCTCCCATACCTATTCAAGTATGGTTACGATGGGCCCGTATACTGCTCTCAGCCGACTGAGAGCCTGATGATGCTGCTCCTCGGGGACTATCTCGAGGTCATGTCTAAGGAGGGGAGGCCCGCGCCCTTCAGCTCGGATGATGTTAGGGATGTCATCACCCACATAATACCGCTGGGATACAATGAGGTCACCGATGTCTCCCCTGACATCAGGCTTACGCTTCACAACGCTGGGCATATCCTTGGATCCTCAATCGTACATATACATGTGGGTAAGGGGCTCCACAACATAGTCTACACAAGTGACTTCAAGTTCGGGCCTACCCAGCTCCTCCCCCCGGCCTCCGTCCAGTTCCCACGCGTCGAGACCCTTTTGATGGAGAGCACGTATGGAGGCGCTGGAGACCCGATCAAGTCGAGGGAGGAGACAGAGGAGGAGTTCGTTAGGATAGCAAACAGCATCTTGGAGAAGGGGAAGGTGCTCATCCCAGTGCCCGCCGTGGGAAGGGCTCAAGAGATAATGATGGTTATAAACAAATATATGGATATGGGTAAGCTGCTCGAAGTGCCTGTATATATCGAGGGGATGATCTCTGAGGCAACAGCCATACATACAGCTTATCCAAGTTATCTCTCCAGCGAGATTAGAGACCAGATAATAGAGGAGGGCAAGAACCCCTTCGAATCGGACTATTTCACCATAGTGAAACAGGCGGATAGCAGAGATGAGATAGTTGAGGGGGGGCCCTGCATAATTATAGCTACAGCTGGAATGATGGAGGGCGGCCCAGTAATAGAGTACTTTAAGAGGCTAGCCTCATCCGAGGAGAACGGCTTGATATTCGTGAGCTATCAGGTCTCAGGGACCCTTGGGCAGAGGCTTCAGTCGGGCCTCAGATCCTTCCAGTTCTTCAACAGCGAGGGGAAGATAGAGGTCATCAATGTAAGGATGAGTATCAACACGGTTGAGGGATTCTCAGGCCACTCGGACAGAAGGCAGCTCCTCAACTACGTGAGGAGGATAAGGCCCACACCGAAGAGGGTCCTCCTCGTCCACGGGGAAGAGGCGAAGTGTGAGAATATGGTTAAATCGCTTTCCCGCCTCTCAGGGGTGCAGGCCTACTCCCCATACCTACTCGAGACCCTCAGGCTCGCCTGAGAGGGCGAGGCCACGTTCAACCTCTCCAGATCTTCACATTTCTCGGCGTCAGGATTATCCTCTCTTCCCCTAGACGGGCTATATCCCCACCTATAAAGGAGGCATACTCGTTCAGCTCGTTGACGGCGCGTTTAACATCCTCCATGCTCTGCTTGGCTAGAGGAGTCACATTAGAGATAACGATATTGCCGGATCTCACCTCTGACTTAATCAGATCCACATCTTCATAAGACCTTAAAGGTATAGCCTTAACAAAGATCTCTCTGCAAACTTCCATGGTCCCCTCACTAGTGCCCATGTCTAAACCTACATTCAAGCTTCTCCTAGCCCCCATCTGAAACCATTCCACATGGCTTCTATATATAACTATTTGAAAAATACTTATTTGTTTTTTGGATTATAAATTAATCAAGGGAGGGGTTGTGGAGAGAGGATATAGGGCCAGGAGAACCATGAGAAGAAAAGAGGCCAAGGAACTCCTGGAAGAGGCCTCAAACCTATTCGGGGAGATCGGAACAGGCCTCGTCGAGGAGGCGAGGCTGGATGACGAGACCAGGATCTACCTGATCGACGGCTCACCCGTGATGGCGAGGAAGAGGGATAACCTGATCCCCCTTCTAACCTCCCCAGCTATAGATAGGCTGCCGTCGATATATGTAGACATGGGGGCGGTTCCGCACATATGCAAAGGAGCGGATGTGATGATCCCGGGCATAGTGGAGGTGGAGAAGGACTTCGGGGCTGGAAGCCTCGTAGCTGTTAGAGATATCAGACATAGGAAGGCCCTCTCGATCGGAAGGGCCCTGTTACCCTCAGGTGAGATGAGGAAGGGGGGGAAGGGGAGGGCCGTGGAGAATCTCCACCACGTCGGAGACAGGATATGGAAAACCCTTCACTCCTAGGAAGAAGCCGTAACCCATATGCACGCTTTCTTAAAAACATCGGTATGGTCTTCTCGCATATGTGATTGAAACCTGTTTCAAGCAGCTCTACCTCCTCAGGCTTCTCGATGAGCTTCGGGAGTTCATCGTCATAATCTCCAAAGATTGTCCATACTATTGTTTTATATAGAACTCCGCGCTTTTCAGGCTTTTATGTCCAAGGAGCCGCTTCAGGTGGTAGGGATCTCTGATCAGGTGTATAGCACCCCCGCCTTCCAACGTCTAAATGTGTCCACATGCCTTAGCCTGTTATCAATTTAGTTAGGCCGATCTTTAAACTCTATTTCAATCTCCTTAGCAAATTCGTTTACGACGAGAACACTTTCAGATGTAACAATTCAAGATAATCCATAACTATAGACTGGCTCTCCAGAGCGGCTCCTCCGTAAAGTTTAATTTTGGTTCTACTCTCTCAGAGGGGAGCGGGTATGAAGCTTCTGGATGGTGTGAGGGTCTTAGACTTTACACATGTTTACTTCGGGCCTTATGCAACCATGATCCTAGCCGATATGGGCGCTGAGGTGATCAAGGTGGAGCCTCCCTGGGGCGAGGTGGCTAGGATGTATCCGCCCCTGGTTGGCGGGGTCAGCTGCGTCTTCCTATACTTTAACAGGAATAAGAAGGGGATATCCATAGACCTCAAGACCTCAAAGGGGGCTGAGATAGCCCTCAAGCTCGCTGAGAGGAGTGACATCCTCGTCGAGAACTTCAGGAGAGGCGTAATGGATAAGCTTGGGCTGGGATATGAGGATGTTAGAAAAGTGAACCCAGATATAATCTATGCATCCTTAAGCGGCTACGGCCTCCATGGCCCATATGCATCTAGGCCTAGCTATGCTCCAATGGCCTCATCCATCAGCGGATGGTACAGGCTGACAGGAGATCTGATCGATCCCCAAGGCCCCCCAATCCAGCCAGCGGAGTGGCATGGAGACCTCGACCCCGCCCTATGGGCCGTCATAGCGATCCTCGGAGCCCTACATCATAGGAATAGGACGGGGGAGGGGCAGCTCATCGATGTGGCTCAGCTCGACTGCATGATAGCCCAGACAGGGGTCTCCATAACAGAGTATGCCAACACAGGGGAACTCCCATGGCAGTCGAGAAGGAAGTACGCAGACCTCCACACCTTCGGTATGTTCAGAGCGGCTGACGGGTGGGTCTACATAGCCGCAGACCCGCAGATGAGGGATGGATTAACGAGGGCGATGGGGATTGAGAGGCTTGAGAGGGATGAACAGCTCAGGGAGTGGGTGGCCTCGAGAACCGTCAAGGAGGTTGTGGATGCATTGGTCGCCGAGGCCGTCCCGGTGGCCCCCATCCTACAGATAGATCAGACGGTAGAGGATCCCCATGTGAAGGCCAGGGGCATAATCAAGAGCCAAGAGCACCCCACCGCAGGTAGGATCAGGATACCAGGACACCCCATCAAGTATAATGGAGTGGACCTAGAGATCAGATCGCCGGCACCCCTCCTAGGTCAGCACACAAAGGAGGTTCTAAAGGAGGTACTGGGCTATAGTGAGGAGGAGATAGAGGCCCTTAGAAGGGAGAAAATAATCCTCTGATTTAATCTCAATACTTGATAGGCCCTCGCCTCCGTCCCCCATATCATCGATAATCCCATCATTTTGAATCTCGATAACCATTAAAGATGGGATATGCCATACTCTCTTGGGTGGTTATGCGGGACTTCGCCTCCGAGCGGAGGAGAATGGTTCAAAGATACAGGGCTCAGGGATACATAAAGAGCGAGAGGATGGCAGAGGCCATGCTGAGGGTTCCTAGGGAGCTTTTCGTAGAGCCAGAGTATATGGATTACGCCTACATAGAGCAGCCCCTCCCGATACCTGGTGATGGAAGGCAGACCATATCGGCCCCATATATGTACCCGATATTCTATGAAGCGCTTGAACTCCGTGAGGGGCATAGGGTACTTGAAGTCGGAGCAGGGTCCGGATATGGGGCTGCCCTGGCTAGGGAGATGGTCGGGTCGACGGGCCTTGTTGTGACCGTGGAGATAAACCCCACCACATACCGCTTCGCCCTAGAGAACCTCAAGAGAACGGGATATGAGGATGTCATCGTGGTTTTAGGCGATGGATCTCTCGGCTATCCTGAGATGGCCCCATACGACGCGATATGTGTAACCGCGGCCTGCCCAGATATCCCAAAACCTCTGATAGATCAGCTGGCCCCCCAGGGGAGGTTGATAGCCCCAGTCGGGCATGCATGCGACATCTTCGGCCAGGATCTAGTCCTCCTAGAGAAGGATGAGAGGGGGAGGACCTCAAGGAGGGTCTTGATGAAGGTGGCCTACGTACCGCTCATAGGGAGGTATGGTTGGGCGAAGAAGTAGCGTGAATACAGTTTTAAATACGGATCGGGAGAATCTGATCAGAATTGAGGATCGGGGTGGCCTCGAGGACCGATGACCTTGAGGCTCTATCAATCGCAAAGGAAATCACGGACTATATCGATGAGAGGGGGCTTGAGGCAGTAATAGAGAAGGATACGGCTATAGCACTCGATCTATCTGTTAAGGGAATAGAGATTGAGGAGATGAACGTAGACCTCCTTGTAGTGATTGGCGGGGATGGAACCATTCTCAGGACGGCGATGCTTATGGGGGATCAAGAAACCCCGATACTTGGAGTCAAACTTGGAAGGAAGGGCTTCCTCACCGAGGTATCCGCGTCCGAGGCTAAGGCAGCCATAGAGAGAGTTCTAAAAGGAGATTATTCGGTGGAGGAGTGTCTCAAGATCTCCTCAAGATGCCTCGAGACAGGGGAGGTATTCCCAGATGCCTTGAACGAGGTTCTGGTCTCAAAGCCCCTACCCTCAAAGGCCATCGAACTCGAGTTGACCATCGATGGAATTAAGCTGGCAGACCTGAGAGGCGACGGCGCCATGGTCGCAACTCCAACTGGATCGACAGCCTACTCCTTCTCCGCGGGGGGATCGGTGATAGCCCCGGAGGTGGAGGCCATGATACTGACCCCGGTTTGTTCGGACACCCTGTTCAGGAGCATCGTAACACCATCCACGAGCAGGATAGAGATCCAGCATATTAAGCCCGGCCTCAACGCCCTCCTTATAGTAGATGGAAAAGTTCAGACAACCCTTAGAACAGGCTCAACTGTCGAGATCCGGGCCTCTAAGAGGAGAACAAGGTTCATAAGGTTTAGATCCTTCTATGAGAGGCTCGGGGTTATCCTTCCCATCTCCCCCCGAAGGCCCAGATGAGGAAAGCGAACAAAAAATCAGCCATAGTTCCTTACTCTTAAGTCACCGCTCAAAATCCTTAAGGGTCGGAGGCTCAGTTACCGATGAAACCCGTAATAGTTCTGGATACTTCCGCCTTCATAGCTGGCTATGAAGCATCCTCAGACGGCGAGAATTACACAACACCCTCCGTGATGGGGGAGCTGGAGGAGTCCGGTCTGCCGCATCTCAGGCTTGAGGCAGCCATCGAGACTGGGAGAATTAAGATAATGGAGCCCGAGGAGAGATACATAAATCAGGTGAGGATGATAGCAGCCGAGCTAGGTGAGATCGGAAAATTATCCGAAGCCGACATGGACGTCCTATCTCTAGGGCTCCAATTTAAGGATCTTGGAAGGAAACCCCTCATAATATCCGATGACTACTCCCTCCAGAACATCGCCGATAGGATCGGTCTAGACTACAGGGGTATGACGACACAGGGCATAAAACATAGGATAAGATGGGAGATCTACTGCCCTGGATGTAGGGAGGTGTTCCAAAATCTCCGGCCCAACGCTCTATGCCCCATATGTGGAACTAAGCTGAAAAGGAGGCCAGCAGAGAAGGAATCGATCAGGAGATAAACCCCCAACCTGGTTCTAAAGACTCCAGATGAGTATCTAACCTAATTAGGATTCTCCGCTGAGGGGCCTTCATCATACTCCACCCCTCCGAGAAGGGGATGATCAAAAGAATACGAAGACCCTCTTTGATGACCCTTTTAAACCCTCCAGACCTACAACTTAGGATATGGAACTCCTGATAAAGGGTGGAAGGATCCTTGATGGGTCTGGAAACCCATGGTTCAAGGCCGATCTCGCGGTCGAGGATGGGAGGATAGCCGCCATCGGAAGGCTCCAAAAGGAGGCGGAGGAAGTAATCG
>JAGTQJ010000043.1:9858-10219 GCA_018396515.1 Candidatus Bathyarchaeota archaeon
GCACCGGGGTTCATAGACACGCACAGCCACTCAGACCTGATGCTGATCGCAGAGCCCGAGGCTAGGATGAAGATTATGCAAGGGATAACAACGGAGATAGTTGGACAGGACGGTTTAGGGGAGGCGCCGATAAGGGGCGATCTCCTGGAGGATTGGAGGAGATACCTCTCAGGCCTAAACGGGGATCCTGAGATCGAGTGGGACTGGAGAAGCTTCTCCGACTATCTTAATAGGCTTGAGAAGGCAAGGCCGGCGACTAATGTGGCCTCCCTCGTGGGGCATGGAAACCTCCGCATCTTGGCGATGGGGATGGAGAACAGGAGGCCGACAGGGGAGGAGTTGGATGAGATGAGGAGGCTCC
>JAGTQJ010000043.1:10230-11186 GCA_018396515.1 Candidatus Bathyarchaeota archaeon
CTGGAAGAGGGGGCCCTAGGCCTTAGCACGGGGCTGATATATCCTCCATGCTCCTACTCTGACCTAGAGGAGCTTTCCTCCCTATGCCAGGTGGTCCGCGAATATGGTGGGGTCTTCGTAGCTCACATGAGGAATGAGGGGGATAGAATCATGGAGGCCCTCGAAGAGATGATCACCATTGGAAGGAGGACGGGGACGCCCATCCATATAAGCCACCTGAAGACGAGTGGCGAGAGAAACTGGGGAAGGATGATAGAGGTCCTCGAGGTGATCGAGTCGGCGAGGGCTGAGGGGATAGATATAACCTTCGACCAGTATCCTTACATAGCCGGGAGCACCTTCCTAAGCAGCCTGCTGCCCTGCTGGGCTCATGAGGGGGGCCCATCGAGGATGCTTGAGAGGATTAGAGATATGGCCTCAAGGAGAAAGATTCTTGAGGAGATGGGGGAGCCTAGGGGCGAGAGGTGGGATGGGATCCTCATATCCTCGGTGAAAACCGAGGAGAACAAGCGATTGGAAGGCAGAAGGTTGAGCGAGGCCGCCTCAGACATGGGCCTAAGCCCTCAAGAATTAGTCCTTAAGCTCATAGAGGATGAGGAGAACGCTGTCAGCATGATCCTATTCTCAATGTCCGAGAAGGATGTTGAAACAGCCATGCGCAGCCGCCTAGGGATGATATGCACAGACGGCCTAATCCTTGGAAGGCCCCATCCTAGAGCCTACGGGAGCTTCCCAAGGGTTCTAGGACGCTATGTCAGGGATAAAGGCGTCCTCAGCCTGGAGGAGGCGGTGAGGAAGATGACCTCCCTTCCAGCTCAGCGATTTGGCCTCATGGATAGAGGCCTCCTGAGGCCTGGGTTAGCTGCAGACATAACCATCTTCGATCCAAGATCCATCATAGATAAGGCGACCTTCGAGGATCCCAGGAGGTTTCCTGAAGGGATCGAATATGTTAT
>JAGTQJ010000045.1:0-4593 GCA_018396515.1 Candidatus Bathyarchaeota archaeon
TAAGGCTTCCGTCGAGGGAGGTGAATCCCCTTCCGAGATCCAGCCTATGAATCATAACCCTCCTGATCGACATCTCACCATTCTCCAACATTCTCGAGACTAAAGAGCATCGGAAATACTTACAACAAGACTGGAGGGGCCATGTCACCCTTATAAATCATGTGAGGAACCATCTCAGATAACCCCCTGGCATATCGATTTGAAAATTTTAAATCTATCGACTTTATCCACCAAGATTCAACCGCCTCGACGGAAGCCTTATTCTTAAATTATAGAAGGGTTTACGCTGCAGGGATCAGGGCTCTAAAATGCGGGTGAGGGTCAGAGTAACAGGCATAGTTCAGGGTGTCGGGTTCCGCCCCTTCATCTACCGGATAGCTTTGAAGAATTTTTTGAGGGGTTATGTGAGGAATATGGGCGATGCGGGTGTTGAGATACTCCTCGAGGGAGGCGAAGACAACATCAAGAGTTTCCTAGGGGATTTAAGGGATCATAAGCCCCCTCTGGCCAGGATCTATGATGTCCTGGTCTCACCGCTCGGTGGAGAAGACCAGTTTGAGAGCTTCAAGATCCTAGAGAGCTCCGAGGAGGAGGGCTTCTCCGGTTCTGTCATACCTCCGGATGTCGCCATCTGCGATGAGTGCTTAAAGGAGCTAAGAGACCCAGAAGACCCGAGATATGAGTATTTCTTCATCACATGCACCGACTGTGGGCCCAGGTACACGATCATCGAGGGCCTCCCCTACGACAGAGAGAACACATCGATGAGGGATTTCCCCATGTGCAGCCTCTGCGAGGGCGAGTACAGGGATCCATCGAATAGACGTTTCCACGCCCAGACCGTAGCATGCCCCAGATGCGGCCCTAAGGCATACTTGACGAACAATAAGGGCGAGCTGATGGAGTCTCGAGACCCTATAAGGGAGGCCGGCGTTCTCCTCTCAGAAGGCTATATAGTCGCCGTAAAGGGGTATGGGGGTTTCCACATAGCCACAGCCACTACGTTGGATGAGCCCATCATGAGGCTCAGATGGGTTAAACACAGGAGGCAGAAGCCCTTCGCGATAATGGCGAGAAGCCTAGAATCAGCCCGAACCTTCGCCGAGGTCAGCCCAAGGGAGGCTATGCTCTTAACCTCCCACACCCGCCCCATAGTCCTCCTGAATAAGGGTGAGAGCTACTACCTCTCGGAGCATATCGCTCCAGGCCTCCACAATGTAGGGGTTATGCTCCCCTACACTGGGTTGCACTACATGCTCTTCGACAGGATCGAGGAGCCAGCCCTCGTCATGACCAGCGCTAATCCGCCTGACGAGCCCATAATAAAAGATGACGATGAAGCCGTAAGAAGGCTGGGTGGAACCGTCGATTACCTCCTCCTCCACAACAGGAGGATAGTTCGGAGGTGCGACGACTCCGTGGTGAGGCTGCACGGCGAGCACCAGGTCTTTCTGAGGCGTTCAAGGGGGTACGCACCTGAACCAATAAAGCTCAGGGAGAGGGCTGACCGCTGCTCGGTGGGTCTGGGGGGAGAACTGAACAACACAAGTTGCGTACTCCTCGGGGAGAGGGCATTCATATCCCAGCATATAGGCGATGCGGAACACCTGGAGACGATGAGTTTCCTTGAGGAGGCCATGAAGGAGCTGATCTCCTTGACCAAGGCTAGGGTTCAGGCGGTCGCATGCGACCTACACCCAAGGTTCACCACGACGAGGCTTGCTGAGGCCCTAGCCGAGGAGTATGGCTGGAGGGTTGTCAGGGTTCAACACCATCAAGCCCACATCGCAGCCCTCATGGCCGAATACGGATTGAGGGAGGTGATCGGCATATCATGTGATGGGTATGGATACGGGGTTGATGGCGAGGCATGGGGAGGGGAGATACTCCTCTGCTCATGGGGGGAACCCGGCTTTGAAAGGCTGGCCCATCTACAAAGGCAGCCCCTCATAGGCGGAGACCTGGCGACACGCTACCCATTGAGGATGGCAGCAGGGATGCTATATGGAAAGGCTGACATAGATGAGTGGCTCCTCCAACACAGGGGGCAGTTCCCCCACGGCGAGAGGGAGGTTGAGGTCCTCCTCCATCAGCTAAAGAGGGGTAGGAATGTGACCATGACCACGAGCTGCGGGAGGGTTTTGGACGCGGTTGCAGCGGTCTTGGGAATCTGCTATGAGAGGACCTATGAGGGGGAGCCGGCCATTAAACTGGAATCCTCAGCTATTAAAGGTGAAGATATCTTAAAGCTCAAACCGATAATTAAAGATGATGTTTTAGATACCTCTCAGATGCTCCTAGAAATATATGAAAACAGGGATAAATACTCGAAGGCTGATCTCGCATACTCAGCCCATGCATATATAGCTAAAGGTCTAGCCACAATAGCTATAGAAAAGGCCTCGGAGAGGGATGTCAAGTTCATAGGGTTCTCGGGAGGGGTCGCCTGCAACCAGATACTGACCAGTATAATGCGGAGGATCATCGAGGCCTCCGGCTTGAGCTTCATAGTCCACGAGATGGTTCCACCTGGGGATGGAGGCCTATCCCTGGGTCAAGCCGTGGTGGCCGGCTTCTCACAACTCTAGACAAAATCGATTTATACATCAAAGGCCTCCCGGAGGTTGAAGGAATGTGTCTGGCCATCCCCGCGAGGGTCATAGAAAAAAATGGGAACAGAGCAAGAGTGGACTTCGGCGGTGGGGTTCTTAGGGAGGTGGATCTGACCCTAGTCGAGGCCGAGGTCGGAAACTATGTCCTGGTCCACGCGGGCTTCGCGATCCAGGTATTAGATGAGGAGGAGGCCAGGGAAACCCTACACTTCTGGGGTGAGATCCTAGAGGCTGAGGAGTTAACAGGATCGAAGTGAATAAATGAAGTGTTGCCTGATGGTCGAGGATCTGAGGCTCAGGAACCCGAAGTTAGCGAGAAAGGTTGCTGAGAAGATAAAAGAGCTAGCATCGAGGGAGCCCTTGATAAAGATCTGCCATGTCTGCGGAACCCATGAGTGGGTTATAACCCACTACGGGTTAAGGAGCCTCCTGCCTGAAAATGTGGAGATAATTCCTGGACCAGGATGCCCCGTCTGCATAGTCCCAGCCTCGGAGATCGATGAGGCTGTCCAGCTGGCCTTAGATGGAGCGGTTGTCACCTGTTTCGGAGATGTTTTACGTGTCCCCGGCTCTAGGATGTCCCTGCTCGACGCGAAGGCGAGGGGTGCGGATGTCAGGGTCGTCTACAGCGTGGCCGACGCAGTCAAGATGGCTGAAGGGGAGCCTGAGAGGCAGTTCGTCTTCTTCGCCATAGGCTTTGAGACCACAGTCCCCTCGACGGCCGTTGAGGTAGCTAAGGGGCCTCCGAGGAACCTGAGCTTCCTGGTGTCGCATCGACTGATCCCACCGGCGATGAGGCTTCTGGTGGAGATGAGGGAGCTGAGCCTGAACGGCTTCATAGCCCCTGGGCATGTCAGCACGATCATAGGGCTCAAGCCATATCAGAGTTTCCCAAGAGAATACAGGATGCCGACAGTCATCGCGGGCTTTGAACCCTTAGACATACTCCTGGGCATCTACATGATCCTAAAACAGCTCAGGGATGGGGAGCCGCGTTTAGAGAACGAGTATGTGAGGGCTGTCCGACCCGAGGGGAACCTGAAGGCCCTCAGCTTGATGAATGAGGTCTTCGATGTGGAGGATGGAAGGTGGAGGGGGCTTGGAGTGATCTCAGCCTCCACCCTCAAGCTGAGAAGGGAGTATGAGAGGTATGACTCGAGGATCAGGCTGGGGGTGAAGATCGAGCAGGGGGTTGATATAAGACCAGGGTGCAGCTGCCATCTCGTCTTAATTGGAAGGATCAAACCACCGGATTGCCCCCTCTTCATGAGGGCGTGTACTCCTCAAAGCCCCGTAGGGCCGTGCATGGTGAGCAGTGAGGGGACATGTAGGATATGGGCTAGGGCGGGGGTCGAGCTGAGATCTAGCATATCCTAGGTATCGGGTCTCCTATGGGTCTACCTACTATCCTCTTCCCTCCAACCTGGGTCTGCATAGCGACGCCCCTGAAATCGAGGGTTACCTCACCGATTATCTCCGCATCCCTCCCCTCCTCCATACCTTTTATAAATTCTAGGGCCTCCTCAGCCTTCTCCTCAACCACTCCTATCACAACCTTCCCCTCGTTCCCGATCTCCAGGGGATCCAGGCCAAGCATCTCACAGGCGGCCTGGACATCCCTCCTTATAGGGATCCTCTCCTCATGGATCAGTATACCCACACCTGACTTCTCGCTGAACTCGTTGAGGGCATCTGCCAGGCCCCCCCTCGTGGGGTCCTTCATGGCGACTATGCCTCCAACCTCTGAGAGTAGGCTCTGGATCATACGGTTTAGAGGCTTAACATCCGATCTGATCTCGCTTCCGAAGCTCAAACCTTCCTGGGCTGATAAAACGGCCAGCCCGTGATCGCCGATCGTCCCGGAGATGATTATCTTTTCCCCCCCTCTGAGATTGGAGTCTAGGATCCATCTGGATTTGAAGCCCCCTCTAAGCCTCCTCACCACGTCAAGGTTCCTCTCAAGGGCCTCAGTCCTCCTCCC
>JAGTQJ010000045.1:4673-10035 GCA_018396515.1 Candidatus Bathyarchaeota archaeon
CCGCCTCAAGGCACATCCGCCTCATACTCGATAGTATCCTTTCAAAATCGCTAAATGCTAATCCCTCTTCAAGTATGAAGCCGCATGCCATGGCATAAGGCTCCGCACCGAGAACTGCTATATCATTAACCGTCCCAGCTACGGCGATGCAGCCTATGTCTCCACCTGGAAAGAATAGAGGCTTAACGACATGTGAATCGCTCTTGAGAACCATGTCGCCGACAACGGCTGCATCATCCAAGGCTTCAAGTGGAACCTCGCTGTCAACCGTTGCATTCCCGAAATATTTTACTATATAGTTCTTAACTAAATTGTGCATGATAATTCCTCCAGCACCGTGGAGCATAGTAATATATTCCTTTTCATTGTTCAATGATTCTCACCTTCATTTAAATATCTTCCCCACTTAAAATATCTTTCCTTTAATTCTGAGATGAATGGTCGAGATTTAAACATTCTTCTAATTTTTAAAGGCATCAGGTCTAAATGCTTAAACCTCACCATTTTTATGCTGGTCTTCATAAACCCATCGGCTGCATCCGAATGGCTGAAATAGCCTCGAGCATCATGATCAAATCAAGGGGTCTCACACCGGGATGTCTAGGTATGGAGTTGAGGGCTTCTCTGACGAGGAGTTAGAGTACTACTCCAGGCAGATGGTTCTCCGTGAGATGGGGCTGAATGGCCAGAGGAGGCTGAAGGAGAAGAGGGCATGTGTAGTCGGCCTGGGAGGCCTGGGTAGCATCATATCCACCCAGATAGCCTCGATGGGTATTGGACACCTTAGGATAGTGGACAGAGATATCGTCGAGATCTCAAACCTCCAGAGGCAGCACCTCTACGGAGTTGATGTGATAGGCCTTCCGAAGGTGGAGGCCGCAGCCAACAGGCTAAGGAGGCTGAACCCCTTCATAGAGATCGAGCCCCAACCGATATCCCTCAACCCCATGACCGTTGAGAGGATCCTAGAGGGGGTGGACGTGGTCCTTGATGGGCTGGATAGGATGGCCCCAAGATATGTCCTGAACAGGGCCTGCTTGAAATTGGGGATCCCATACATATATGGAGCCGCAATAACCAACGTGGGCAACACATCCACGATTATACCCGGGGAGACCGCCTGCCTGGAATGCTTCCAAGGCGGCCTAGATGACGCGTCCCTTCCAACCTGCGCCGTGGTGGGGGTGAACCCCTCCATCGTGAACATCATAGCCAGCATACAAGTCTCCGAGGCCCTGAGGATTCTACTCGGAAGGAGACCTAACCTAGCAAACATCCTCCTCTTCTGCGACTTGGATTCCATGACCTTCGAGAGGATCAGCCTTATGAGGGCTGAGAGGTGCCCGGCATGCGGAGGGGTCTCACCCCAGCCTCCTCAGCCCTTCGAGGAGGTCGAAGAGATCTGCGGAAGGGAGGGGAGAAGGGTCTTCATCGTAAACCCGAGGGAGGAACGCCGGTTGAACATGGAAAAACTGGAACATGTGTTGGCCTCCATGGGTTTCAATATATATAAGAGGGGCGAACTGGGGATCACCTTCACTGCTCCAAAGGGGTTTAGGGGCAGCATCCTCAAGAGCGGCGTCTCCATCTTAGAGGGGATTGGAGACCGGGATGAAGCCTTAAGGTTGAGTCACAAGATAATCGATGAAAATTTGGACTCTATCAAAAATAAACATTTAATTTAAAATTTTAAGCCCTTTATCTTAATCTATATCTTTACTTCAAATTCCATCATCTGTCCTAAGTTTTACTGGGAAAATTTCACATATATTAACATATTCTTAGATCTTATCACAAAGCAATTTTATTCTTTATCTATATTTTGATAAGGGTTTTGAATAACCCCTCTCAAAAATTTCTCAGCTCTCAATAATTCCTCTTTACAATTTATATTGAAGAATGTAACTAAATCAGGATCAAATCTTCTAAGCTCGTCTATGTTCACATAGACCACTCTATTTAATAATCTAATCATATCTCTGCATGATCTTTTACCCTTTCTAATGGTCTCTTCAGCGGCCTTCAACGCGGATGAGGTTCTATAGCAAGCCTGGAGTGGCTCAATATACCCGTTAGGCCATTTAGGGATAACAGCATCCACCCCCGCGGCCTTCTGATAAAGAAATCTCAGAACGCTTGGTTTGATCAATGGGGTGTCGCAGGGGAGAACAAGAGTATACTCCGAGTTGATCCACCTCATCCCTGATATCATTCCGACCAAGGGCCCCTTACCTTCCAGCAAATCCTCCGTAAGACCAACGCTTGAGGGTAGGATTGAAGTATATCTATTCACATTGCCTTTTTCAGTTGTTACAATAATCTTATCAGGACGTAGATTCAGAACACTCTCAACTACATGTAGAAGCAGGGGTTTTCCGCATAGCTTGATGAGTGCCTTATCTCTACCCATCCTCACACTCAGTCCTCCTGCTAGAATAACTACTCCCAGATCAGTTGAATTTATGGGGTTTTCCCTCAAGGATCATCGAAACTGAAATACGCCGATGGCTTTTAACATTTCTCTGATACTTATTAAGAGAATCCTTCTCAAAATTTGCAGACTGTAGGAAGGAAGTGTATCCTCTGACAGAAGATTATTTAATAACCTTTTTTTGAAGGTAAAAGTAGGGAATTCTGGGAGCTGAAGGGGGATGCTCTTAAAAGATGATCTTCAACTCTTTCTCGGTGAAGGGGATGGAAGAAGAATCGCGGTAGTCGGCATTGGAAACCCTATGAGAGGCGACGATAATGTAGGTATGCTCGTGGTGGATCTTATTAAAAAGAAAGAGAAGGGAAATATTTTATTAAAAAATGTACTTTTAATAAAGACAGGCCTTATTCCTGAGAATTTTACTAGTAAGATTAGGAGATTTGATCCTACACATGTGTTAATAATAGATGCTGCTCAAATGGGTGAGGAGCCAGGGGAAGCTAAGCTGTTATCCATGGAGACTATTGAAGGTGTCTTCATATCTACTCACAACCTCCCACTAAGCCTTCTGGCGGAGTTCATAGAGAGAACAACTGGCGCCAAAGTAGCAGTTATAGGAGTGCAGCCCAAAGAAACAGAGTTTGGAACAAGAATGAGTATAGCGCTAAAGGAGGCTGCTCAAAGAATCTCTAAAATAATTTATGAAGCAATTATCGACACTAATTTATAGTATTAATGATTTAAAACATAATTAATACCGAATTATCCTTTTAATATAATTTCGGAGGTTTTCTGTTAATGATTTAGTTGCACTATCTGCAAAATCTATGATAAGGGATGGATATACTCCCAAGTCTATTATTACAACGCTCATTATAATCATAGGTATAAGTATTAAAATAAAGCCTCTTTCAACTCTCATACCTGCCATCTCCTTGAGATATAAGCATTCTTATTGCTGGAATGTAATAAGCTATGCTAAGAGCGCTGTTTAGAAAACCCGCAACTGCTAGCCATCATGGATTGACATTAGGACCCAGCACTGAGCTAAACAGAATAAACTTGCTCACAAAACCATTCGTTGAGGGTACTCCCCCCAGTCTCAGTAATGATATGGTAAGAGTCAGTGTTGTTATTGGCATATTTCCTCCAAGCCCTCTCATCTCGTCGATGTTTCTGTTTCAGTCTCTCTCCCATCGCTCCTGAAGCGAGAAAAAGCCCCTTAATTTATCGAATGATTGAACACATTGAGAAAGCATACGAGAAGCCCATATGATGTTCCACTTGTTATTTCGATCAACATATAACCCATCTGGGCAATACTTGAGTAAGCGGAATCTTCTTGATATCTTTCTGAAGAAGAGCCATTAAATTACCCACAGTAATTGTGAGAATGGAAAAACAGCTATAAATAGTTTTAAGAATTCTTGACTAGAATTAGGAATGAAAACTGTGAAAAGAATCTTGTAAAGTCGTAGAGGCTTGTCTCTATGACTATACCTGATAGCATTGCACTGATTGGACTTGGGGTCTTATGTGCGTCAGGAAGCCAAATGTGAAGGGGCACAATCGCTGCCTTTATTCCAAATCCGAGGAAGAGTAAAATGAAGGAGATATCTGGCCAGATCCCGCTTTCTGGTTTTCTCACCTGAATTTTTTGTAAATCTGGAGGGCCTTCTCGACGATACTCATCTTGTAGTCCATGCGGCATAGTATCAGCCTCATCAGCATCTCCTCACCTATCCATCCCCTCCTGGCCGCGAGGGACATCGCCTCATCCGAGCCTAGGAGGAGGTCGGCCATCCTCCTCAGCCTCAAGGAGTTTTCCAGAACTCTCCCGATCTGCTTCCGCCAGTTTGCCTCGTAGGAATATAAGGTCCCTCCCTCGTTTAGGTGCTCCGCCGCGGAGGCACCTGCTATCCTGCCGCAGATGAGGGCTGGGGGGACTCCTCCCCCTACGGTTGGGAGGGTGTGGCCCGCGGCGTCTCCGACGACTAGGACCTTACCCAAGGCCGTCCTATCCATCGGGCCTCCCACCGGTATGCATCCAGCCTTCACAGCTGTTGCCTCCCCTCTAATAAGCCTCATAGAGGCTGGGGAGTGGCTCAAGAAGTTCTGGAGGTAGTCCCTTATGTTTAGCCCCTTTTCCATATATGGAGGACGGATCCCGGTCCCGACATTGGCCACATCCTCACCCTTAGGTATTATCCATGCATATGCTCCAGGCGCGTATCTCCTGTCAAAGTACATCTCGACATAATCCCTATCAACCTCGATGTCGACCATCTCATATTGGTAGCCAACACTATAGTCTAGGGGATCCCTGGAGACCGGCAATCCGGCTCTCCTAGCTATGAGGGAGTAAGCCCCATCGGCCCCTATCACCAGCCTCGACCTGATCTCCAATCTTTCTCCCACCCTTCTCGCCAAGACTCCACCAGTCGGTAGGAGGTCGATGGCGGAGGTGAGGAGGGATATCTCGACTCCCTCCCTCGCGGCCTCCCTTGCCAGGTGGTTGTCGTAGAGCTTCCTATCCACGACGACTCCTCTGAAGGGAACCGTAATCTCCCTCATCCCGTTGAAGTTGAACCTAACATACCTGGTTCTGTTGAGGATGCACCATCCCGGGGGGTCGAATAGCTGCTCCAGGTCTGCGGCGTCTGGGGCTAAGCGTCTCATCTCCTCCAGGGTTGGGAGGAACTCTCCGCACTTGTCTGGGACTCCTATCTCGATGTTTCTGGCGATCAGCAGGACTTTTAGGCCCCCCTCAGCTGCAATCCTCGCTGAGGTGGAACCGGCTGGGCCAGCCCCTACAACCACAACGTCATACTCTTCTTCCATAATCTTTCCCTCCTCTGGTTGGATGGGGTGCCTCAAAGCTCGGGCTCTCCGGCCCTATCCAGGTTGAAGCCCCTGTAATAGGTATCTAGC
>JAGTQJ010000045.1:10086-11148 GCA_018396515.1 Candidatus Bathyarchaeota archaeon
TCCTCCCCCTCCTCCCCGTACTCCCTCATCCTCTCAATGCATCTCTGCAGGGCTCCAGACCTCAGGAATATGCTTCTGACCTCTTCAAAGTTGAATTGTTTCCTTCTCCCCATGAAGATCTCCTTAAGGAGAATTCTTTCGTCCTCGGAGAGGAGGGGGGAATCCTGAGCATATATATATGGTAGGTTCATATCTCCATTGATCATGTCCCTTAGGCCTGACTCCTCCGACACCACCTCAAGAATGTCATCCCTGATCTGGTAGGCTATTCCGAAGCTCCTCCCGAACCGTGCTAAGAGAGAGATCTCCTCCTCACCCCCTCCCGCCATGATGCCCCCGAGGGAGGCAGACGCCTCGAATAGGCTCCCACTCTTCAGGTATGCCATCCTCAGGTATGTATCGAGCGTGGCATTCCTCCTGCGGTGATAGGTTTGGAGCCCCACGCCCTGGACCATCTTGGAGGCGGTCTCCGAGAGCCTTTTTATCACCTCTAGCCGACGGGTCTCGGCAGCGTACATTAGGCCGAGGCTCAACAGGAGGTCTCCAGCGAGGACGGCTGTGTGTATCCCGAAGTCGGAGTGGAGTGCTGGGGCCCCCCTCCTCGTCTTATCCTCGTCTACCATGTCGTCGTGGATAAGGGTTCCATTATGGATTAGCTCTAGGGCGAGGAAGGCATTCCTAGTGTCTCTGTAGTCGCCTCCAAGCAGCTCACAGCTCAAGATACAGATGAGGGGCCTCAACCTCTTGCCTCCAGTCCTCAGCATGTGCCTGATGGGAGCCTCAAGGATGGGTTCAACGTCGAGTCTAAGCTCCATTATCGCCTTGTCTATGAACTCCCGCCTCTCCCTAAGCCTCTCTGGGATCATCGCTCCACGTCCAAGCAGTTAGCTCTACCGCTCGTAGGTATCGCCATGCTTAATATTTTAACTCTATCGGCGATTCACATCCCTGGTTGATGAGGTTGAAACTCCTCTGAGAAAGGAAACCCGGTGTAGGCTGTTATTAATCCCATCCCCTTTCTGAAACAAGCTTGAGCCGAAGGCAGAAGAATTTTTATCTTTC
>JAGTQJ010000046.1:0-8174 GCA_018396515.1 Candidatus Bathyarchaeota archaeon
CCTTAGGGAGAAGCGTGGAGACAAGCGAGGAGGCCAGGGCGATGCTCCTAAGGAAGTGTGAGGAGCTTGGGTTGGAGCTCACCCCGAGGAGGGAGAGGATGGCCCGCATCGTGGAGGGCGGTAGACCCCTACACAACAGGATTGGAATGGCCCCCATTATCAAGGTCGAGGAGGGGGAGATGACCATAATAGCCCTCCCAGGGGTCCCTGAGGAGATGAAGGCCTCCTTCGAGGATCACGTAACCCCCATCATAAGGGCCAGAACCCACAAGAGCCTTGTGGCGAGGAGCATCCATCTGAGAATGGTCTGGAAGGAGTTCTTCCCCCTACTAGAACTCCTAAGAGAGCGTCACCCTGAGGCCTACTTCAAACCCGAAGCGACACCACCTCTGGGAATGGATGAGAGGGGGAAGGAAAGGGAGATAAAGATGGACATAGCGGTAGAGGCGGCCTCCAAGGAGGCGGGGGAGGCCTTGATAGAAGAACTCCTAAGAGAGCTCGACGAAAGGTTAAGGGGCTTGGGGGGTAGGATCCTAAGAGTGGCTTCCTAAATCCTGAACGAGGACAGCTCCTCATCCCCGACCGCTTTTACGGTCATCCTCCTCTCAACGCCGTCCAGGATCAGGACCTCGACCTGAACATCCTTGGGAGCATCAGAGTACCTCGCGGTTATGCCCGCAGCCATAGATAATGTATCCTCTCCAGCCTCTCCGATGACCAGGGTTATGGGCCCCATATATCCCAAGACCCTCATCCTGGTTATACCCCTCCCCTCAGCCATAGCCTCAAGAACCCTGTTCTCCTCCTCATTCCTACCAACCACAACCCTAGCTGGTCCAACCCTGAAGTGCCTACCAAACCTAAGAAGCACAGCTTCCTCCAGCTTCGGCCTCCCCTCATGGGATAAGTAGTCCCTCAGCCTCTTTGCGAACTGGGGATCTGTGAGGAGGCATCCCCCCGAGGGGGAGGGGTAACCCTCCAGGCCGAGCTCCTCCGCGAGCTTGATCTGAGGGATCCTCCTCCTCCCTTGGATCGCATATAGATCCTCCCTCCTCACCAGACCCCTCCTCTCAAGCTCCGTCTCCCATAGAAGCCTGCCTGAGAGGGGCCTAAGCACCTTCCCCTCTAGGCCGGCCTCCCTCTCTATGAGGGCCATCACCGAGGCCCGTTGGGAGAATGGACGCTCATCGAGAACCTCACCTGTCACGAGGTACTCGGCGCCGATCCTCTCAGCGAGCTCCTTAGCCCTCCTGAACATGAGGATCCTACAGTCTATGCAGATGTTCATCTGGCTCCCATAGCCGTGGGGGGGATCCATCAGGAGGTCTAGGAACTCCTCCCCTAGGAATACGTGGTGAACCCTCAACCCAAGCCTCCTCCCCATCTCCTCCACCCTGCACTTATCGCAGACGCAGAATGGCGTCGTGAAATGAACCGCCTCCACCTCGAAACCCAGCCTCTGGGCTATCCCCACGGCGAGGGTGCTGTCAAGTCCCCCGGAGAAGAGGGCTAAAACCTTCACACGCCTGGGCCCCACCTCACATTCACAGCGGGATACTGAGGACACCCCGGGAACCCCAAGAGGAAGCCACATCCAAGAATAAGAAGATTTCTCATCTCCAGAGGGCTGCGGCCTCACGCCACGGAGATCCTGCCCGTGATTCAATTGACCTGTTTAGCCAGAGGTATAAATTCTATAGGTGGACCCATCTAGAGCCTCCCGACCTCTTCATCGAAGATCCTAGAGAGCTCCTCTCTCCCAACCCCGAGCTTCTGGGAGAGCTCTATAACCCATCTTGTGTATGATCTGAAGGCGTTCCTGATTATCTCCCCCTTCTCCTCATCTGAGAGGGACTCCTCCTCTATGAGGAGGAGGGCGAACCACCTCCCGAGATCCGTCAGGGTGTAGTACTTGACCCAGACAACCCTGCCAGAGCTCTCAGACTTCTCAATGTGCTCATCAACTATTTTTAGCCCTGTTAATGCCTTGAGATGATCGATAATGGTCTTATTCGAGTAATTAAGGGTTGAAATAAGCTCTTTCTGGTATATCTTCTCGAAGATCCCCTTTCTTATCGCGAACCTCAGTATCTCCACTGGAACCTCAGAGCCGAAAACGGCCTCAAGAACCCTCCTCTTCCTATCCTTAGGCAGAAAGACCACATACGGATATAGACGCTCGCTCATGGAGCCAGCCATTAAGCTTCACTGTACAACCATTTCTCATCCATGACAGTTAAACTTTGATCCCCAAAACCACCATATCGCTCAAAACCCTATAATGTCCGTTTCTACGAAACAAAGGCACAGCCCTATTTTTAACCAAAACTCATGCTGCAAACACTCGAGAAGAAATGTTCGCTGGAAAATTTACCCAGATGTGAAAGAAGCATTATCAAGAGTCCAAAAATAGACCTCATAGTCGATTCATATACATTCCATTGTGAAAAGTCAAATCCAAAAATCTACCTGAAAACCCTTGAGACACTGAATATTAAAGCCTCAACAAGCCGTAATGGTTGGAGATGAAATTAAATTGGATATAGAGTTGCCCAAAAACTCCGAATGAAAGCGATACTCCTAGATGGAAAAGGATTATGTTCCCTAGAAGGAATTTCTAAGCCTGATTTTATAGTAAGAAATCTAATTGAGGCAGTTAAATCTTCAGCAAATATCTCTAAAATAAGTTATCAAATATTTTTAAAAAATAAAGGTAAGTATTATTTGAGTGAGTGTTTTAAGCTATTTCTTCATCTTCAAGTAGAGCTCTGTGAGTTTGGAAGAGTCATTTATTAGAAGGAAGCTCCACCTCATTTCAGGCGTATAGAATATTGAAATGTTTGCAAGTTTGTCTGGATCATCGGTCTCAAAAACTGTGAAACCCCTGTGCTCTCCAGAGATGTGGAATGGCCCGAAGATTGTCCTAGCGAACCTCTCAACTCCCTTCTCCCTCTCAGCCGTCATCTGTCCGAACTTCTCGATTACCTTCATAACGTCTTCGGCGTCGTACTCCCAAAACCCTATGAATTTCACTCCATTTCACCACCTATTCCTTTTTCGAGCTCCAGTTTAGGAGCTGAACTCTACCAACTTGCAAAGTGAGCTGATTTCAAGCATGGATCTATATGCTCGCTTCACAACGCCAGTAAAGCTCGAGTTATCTTGAGTATCTTTACCTTTAAAAGGGTTTTGAAATTCATCTATCTATCTTTGCCCTGCTGGGTTCAGGAATATCGTTAGAGTTAGATCTTAATGAGGCCACCTCGCCTAAGTGTGTAGATTATTCCGACTGCGATGGGGACGGCTATGAGGGTCATCAGGATCCTCTCAACTATGTAGATGGGGAAGGTCAGTGTGAATAGGGCTCCGAGACCTGTGGGATCCTCTTTCGGTAGACCCGACTTCAGCCAAGAGAAGCCCATGGCCACGATCGCATCCCTTATACCCTTCAGCTGGACGAACCAGCCGACTGAGGATATGAATATCAAGTTTCCAACCATGTGGTTGGCCATCATCCCGCAGAGGCTTGCCACAAAGGCTCCCGTAGCCATCCTCCTCTTATCACCACTCTCCACAAGCTCAGCCACTCTCCCCCTAAGAACCAAGACCAAGATTAATGCAGCGAGGTGTAGGGCTGGGTAGTATGGGACTATGAAACCCGGTATGGTGATGTACCAGAGGAGGATAAGCACCAGGAGGATGGAGGCGGTTATCCTCCAGCCCGATCTCCTATCCCTGCTCACAAGGGCCCCTGAGGCCACTGCCCCTATCGGACCGGTTGGGAGCATGAGCAATCCGAAGAAGGTTGTACTCGGTATGAGCCAGGCTATAAAGTTCCCTAAAAAGACGGCTAGGCCCCCGATCCAGGGACCAAGAAGCATCCCTATAACAGGCATAAGGAGAATCGTTGGCTCAATTTTACCCGATGCTAATCCGATCACGGGTATCCCAGGCAGCCGGGAGAGAATAACCTGGAGGGCCGCGAAGATGCTTATCAAGGCAGCCTTCCTAGCATCCAATTTCACTTCTCAACACCGCCATTTAAAATTATAACATCCTATGTAGAATTTTAAACTTATCGGATACCCCATGATAGATCCCAATTTCCAATATCCCTTCCCGCCGGTTTAACCCCTAGGTTGGAGGACCCCTCAAGGTCCACTCAGGGGTCTTCGCATCCGGCACTGAGTCGGCCCTTGGGGAGTATGGCTTGATATCTATGATGGGGGTTCCCTCGAATGCGTCTAGGCCCACAACCCTCAAAAGGCATCCATCTATCGATTCTAGCCTAACAACCGTCAGGCCTATCGGGTTGGGCCTCGAGGGGCTACGGCAGGCGAATACGCCGGTCAGGGGGGCCCCCTTATGCCTCGGGGGCACAACCCTCAAGGTTCTCCTGTTCCGCTCGTCGTCCCTCAGATGGAGCCAGTAGAGCACGATCAGATGTGAGTATTCCTCTATGCCTAGGAGGCCCTCGCAGAACTCATCGAATATCTGGATTGTTGAGACCTCCCCGGCCGACTTAACTGTCCCGATGAAGAGGACCTCTCCCTTGCCCCCCATAATCCCCTGAGTCCTATTAAACCTCTGAATTTAACCCTTCCCCGTGAGAAAAACTTAGATTCCCATGGATGAATACGAGATATGATGGCGAGGGTATCAATAGTCAAGGGGCCGAAGGGGCCGAGTTTTGAAGAGATCCGAGGGATGGTTAAGAGGGCCATAGAGTTATTGGGTGGGAGGAGCCGCTTCGTGGGCTCTGGGGAGAGGGTCGCTCTTAAGCCCAACATAGTCACGGGAAGGCATTCGGGGAGGGGCGTCACCACGGATCCAAGGGTCCTTGAGGCCTTGGTCGAGATGGCATATGAGGCCGGCGCCGGGGAGGTCCTTATAGTCGAGGGGGCCGGATACGGCTCACCCACGCCCGAGGCCTTCAAGCTGAGCGGAGTTGAGGAGATGGCCGAGAGGGTCGGAGCTGGAATAGTGGATGTGGATGAGGACCAGCTCATCGAGGTGGAAGTTCCAAACCCCCTTGTGCTTGATAGAATAAAGGTCTCTAGGAGCTTCTACAATGCCGATGTTAAGGTGAATGTCCCAGTTATGAAGACCCATGATCAGATGCTCATGACACTGGGGATGAAGAACATGAAGGGTGTGATCCCAAAACCCTGGAAACGCCTATTCCACAGGGTAGGGCTGGCCAGAGCCATCGTGGACCTCAATAAGGCGGTCCCAGTGGACTTGACGGTCGTCGACGCCATCCACGCCATGGAGGGATTAGGCCCATCCCTCGGCGACGTCTTCGAGATGGACCTGATACTGGCCGGAGACGACGTCTACGCCCTGGACTGGGTGGGGTCAAGGATCATGGGATTCTCCCCAGAGGAGGTTGAATACCTCAAGCTGGCCTCGGAGCAGGGGCTCCTAAGCCTCAAAGGAGAGGGGATCACGATCCTAGGAGAGAGCATCAACTCCGTCGCAAGGAACTTCAAGAGGCCACCGATGGACCTCGCACCCCAGGAGGGGGTCACGGTCATCGAGGGAGGGGCATGCAGCGCCTGCAGGGGGACGATAAGAAGCGTCTTCCACGACCTGGAGAGGATGGGCCTCCTGAACAAGGTTCAAGACCTCCTGATAGTTGTGGGACCAAAGGCAGAGCCCCCAGAAGGGCTTAGGCAGACCCCCCTGATAATGGGCACATGCCTCAAGGGGCTAGAAGAAAGGGGGCGCTATGTGGAGGGATGTCCGCCAAACAATGACAAGATGATAGAGGCCATAAGGGAGCTGTGCAACATCTAAAACCGGGAATGAGCCGATGTGGAAAGGTGTTCTGGATCTCCTCGAAGCCGCGGGAAAACTGAAGAGGATCAGGAGAGCAGGATGGGTTGAGGTGGGGGTCCAAGAACCCGAGTCCGTCGCTGAGCACAGCTACAGAACAGCCCTTCTAGCGATGATACTCGCCGACCTTCAGGGCCTCGACGCCGAGAAGGCTGTCAGGATGGCCCTCCTCCACGATCTCGCAGAGGCAGAGGTGGGAGACCTCACCCCAGAGGAGAAAGGGGCGAAGGGCCAAGCCCACATCCTAGAAGAGGATGAAGCTATGGATAGGCTCCTATCCCCCCTCCCAGAGCCCCTCTCAGCGAGGTACAGCTCATTATGGAGGGAACTCCGATGCGCAGCCTCACCCGAGGCCGAGATGGTGACGCAGGCTGATAAGCTTGAGATGTGCATACAGGCTTTAGAGTACAAGAGAGAAAGCTTCGACCCCTCGAGGCTGAATAGATTCCTCAAAATAGAGGGGAGAGGCCTCCCCAAGGAACTCTTAAAAGAAGTTATTGAGAGGAATAAGGATAGAAATAATAACAAATCTGACCCAGATTCTAAATAAAGAAGAAAGGAGAAGTCCCTTTTTATATTGGCTGAATGAAAATATTTAATTAATGATTTTTCTCTATCATGTTCTCAAATATAAAGAATAAAGGGTTCTAATAAAATTATTCTAAATCTTTAAATATCTGTGATTCGATTTAAGGGCGGGAATATGACTGAAAAGCTCAAACGCGATTTTATAGAGCTGCTGGAGAAGGACCCAGAGTTCCGATATACCGTGGCAGGTTACCTAGGACTTTCAGAGATCCTTCAAAGGATGGATGGGCATGAGAAGAGACAGGAAAAACTCTGGGAAGAAGTCAAAAGCCTAAGAGAGGGACAGGAAAAACTCTGGGAAGAAGTCAAAAGCCTAAGAGAGGGACAGGAAAAACTCTGGGAAGAAGTCAAAAGCCTAAGAGAGGGACAGGAAAAACTCTGGGAAGAAGTCAAAAGCCTAAGAGAGGGACAGGAAAAACTCTGGGAAGAAGTCAAATCTCTCAGGATTGAACAAGAGAAGATGAAGAAATATATGGTTTCTGGATTTAGGGATCTAAGGTTGGCACTTGGAGTCACATTTGAGGAACACTCTGCATCCTTCTTGGAGTTAATGCTTGAGGAGATGGGTTACTCGGGAGCTGTTGTTGAGAAGAAATATCTGGTTCATGAGGGGGAGGTTGTTGAGATAAATATGTTCTGTGAGGACCCTCTTTTGGTTGGTGAATCCACAGTAAGTATTAGAACAGCGGAAGAGGCTAAAAAAGATGTTGAAAAACTTATCAAACGTGCGGAGATAGTTGAGAAGAAATATGGAAGAAAACCCATTCTCATCGTTCTATCTGTAGCCAGAGCCACCCCGGAAGCATCTGAAATCCTAACAAGAATGACTGTAGAATATGGCATAAAACTAATTTTGGGAAGTGAAATAGAAGAGTTCTTCCAATTATAATGAACCATTTTCTCTAACAGAGTTTATATAAATTTATTTAATAAACTTCCATAGAATTCTACGAGATTTAATAGAAAGAGTTTTATTTTACTTTTTGAAAGCTCTAGATCTAGCTATATCTAGTAAAATTTTTATGTTACTTTTATGTAGTAAAATTATTGGCTTTTGTTTTTCTACTTCCTATCTTTGGTATAGCTAGGTCGGTTGCTCCAACCTTCGAGATCTTCCCCTCCGGCCAGTTCTCCTCAACCAGTCGGATGATGCGTTGGGCATATATGACCTTATCCTTCGCCAGCCTCTCGAGACCGCTCCCCCAAGGCTTGTATAGGGCGGAGACGCTGGGGCCTGGCTCTATCTTGAAGTAGCAGGGAGAGCATACCCTCGCCATCTCCGGAGTCTCGTATAGCCTGTTGAAGCCGCCCCAAGAGTCGAAAATTGAGACGTGGATGTCTATAGGTATCTTCACTGCCTTCCTTAAGGCCGCAAGCTGGGGTAGGGTCAGGTCTGCGACAGGGTTGAATGTGTCGGCTCCAAGCATCTCTAGGACCTTGGCCCCTGCTGGATTTGCGAGGCCCATGAATATGGAGGCCTTGAAGACGACATCTCCGGGGATATATCCTGACTTCCTAAGCTCGTTCAAGGCCCATAGGGCCCCCTCGCAGGTGATTAGGAAGCCCCTGAAGCCCAGATCGATGAGGTGGAGGATATCCTCAACAACCTCTATAAGCCCCTTCATCCCCCTGTATCTGACACCACTGAGGGAGCTCTCGGGGGTCGCAGTATGATTAAAGAAGTCACAGAGGGCGCTCGGAGCGGGTGTGAGGATGAACTCAAGGCCTGCCCCTCTCGCAACTTCAGC
>JAGTQJ010000046.1:8187-11011 GCA_018396515.1 Candidatus Bathyarchaeota archaeon
TCCCCGTCGCTTAGGAGGGTGGCCCCCATGACTGTGGATATGATCCTATGAACTGGGACATCTCTCCTATCAATCTCTTCAACAAGGGCTTGGAGGACTGATAGGCGCTCGATTCCCGATATCTCTATCCTATAGTTGGCTCCATCGGGAAAGGTGAGGGGGGAGGTCGGTAGATCGTAGGCATCTCCCAGGGGGAGACCAGCCTCGGCCAGAATCCTAGCCGTCTCCCTCAGCATAAAGAACTCCATTAGGGTCTCTTCAGAAGGATATTTAACATTAACAGCCTTCACAGATACCTATACTACGGGTCTCCCTCACCCTCAGCTTTTCGTCTTGAACAGGAGCCAGTTCTGAGGCTTATCCGTGAATCTTAGGAGCGTGTAGCGACCCCTCATCCTCTCCCCTTGGAGCTCGAATACGAGCTTGTTAGGCTTCCTGCTCTCCAAGGTGTATACTCCTTTATCCCAGATCTTCACGGTCCCCGCCCCATACATCCCCTCTGGGATGACTCCCTGGAAGTCTATGTAGCTCAAGGGGTGGTCCTCAACCTCCACGGCCAGCCTCCTGACCCCCGGTTGGGTGGGGGGCTCCTTGGGAACCGCCCAGCTCTTAAGGACCCCGTCCAACTCCAACCTGAAGTCCCAGTGGAGGTGGGTGGCATGATGCTCGTGAACCACAAATCTCTGGCGGCCCGCCTCAACCATCAATAGCTAGAGACGATGAAGCCCTATATTTCCCTGTCCCCGAGCATCGAGGATTCCCTCATCAAACCTAGATAGAATCCACATGGATAACCCCTCATCCATATGTTCATCGCATGGAAGGAAGACAAATAGGCAGAATTAAAAGTTCTGAAAAACTTACTAGTAGGAATGTGTCCCTTTCATTCTAACTATAAATTTACAATTTCACCCAATTTAAAGAGTTATATAAGATGACGAATTAGTATTATATATGATGCCATGATCTATGCTTTTCCTTTCAGCTAATCTTTTTATATCGCCTTTGAAGGTGAATGGAGATACGTCCATGAGGAGGCCTTTGGAAGACACTAGGATACTTGATTTGAGCCATGTCTGGTTCGGCCCTTACTGCACCATGCTCCTAGCCCATCTAGGGGCTGAGGTCATCAAGGTCGAGCCGCCGTGGGGGGAGATGACCAGGTTCTTTCCCCCCCTAATAGAGAATGAGAGCCCCACCTTCATATCGATGAACCTGAACAAGAAGGACCTCACCCTAGACCTGAAGCATCCCAAGGGGAAGGAGATATTCCTGGAGCTGGTCAAGCTCTCGGATGTGGTGGTGGAGAACTTCACCCCCGGCACGATGGAGAGGCTAGGCCTAGGATACAATGTGTTGAGGGGTGTGAGGCCGGACATCATCTACGCCAGCCTGAGCGGATTCGGTCAGACAGGCCCCTACGCCAGAAGGCCCTCATACTTCTCCATTGCGGAGGCGATCACGGGCCACGCATATATGGCAGGCCTAGAGGAGGATGAGGAGGGTGAGCCTAGGGGTTCACCTCAGGCCTATGGAGACCTAGGCCCAGCCCTCTTCGCAGCCCTAAGCATAGTCTCAGCCCTCAGATACAGGGACAAGACCGGGAAGGGGCAGTGGATAGATGTAGCCCAAGCGGACTGCATGGTCTCCCTAGCGTCTCAAGCCATAGTCACATACACGGCTGGAGGTCTAACCCCCCTGGAGGCTAGGAGGAAGAGGAGGGGGCTGGGACAGGTGAGTGTTGGAGGCTTCTTCAAGGCCGCGGATGGATATGTCGCGGTGCTGGCGACGAGGGGATCCATAATGGAGAGGCTGGCTAATGCCTTGGGGGTCGAGGAGGTGAATGTGGAGATGTTCAGGGAGTGGGTTAAAGACAAGACTGTCAGGGAGGTGGTGGACACACTTGTAAAGGCCGATGTACCCGTGGCACCGGTCCTGAACGTTGACGAGGTGGTGAAGGAGCCCCACCTATTAGCCCGAGGCGTCTTCACAGAGGTGGAGCACCCCAAGCTTGGAAGGATAAGGGTTCCAAGCTTCCCCGTGAAGTTCTCCGAGATCAGCGAGTTCCCCATCACACCATCCCCAACCCTCGGACAACATACAGAGGAGATCCTGACAAACCTCCTAGGCTACTCGAAGGAAAAGATAGAGGAGCTTAGGAGTGAAAGGGTAATCTAAGGGATCTATGACTAATTTTTATTTCTCAAACGAAGAATGAGAAAGTCATTTGAATATCTATTTTTTATGTCTCTACTTGAAAGCCCGATTGAGTCATCGGGAAACACTTATCCCTTGCGTGTTTCTATCTGAAGGCCTGATGGAGAAGGTCGACATATTAGTGGTAGGCGCAGGGGTTGTTGGGCTGGCCATAGCCTCCGAGTTGGCTAGGAGGGATAGGGACCTCTTCATAGTCGAGAGGGAGGAGAGATATGGGATGGGTGCCAGCAGCAGGAACAGCGAGGTGATCCACGCGGGCATCTACTATCCCAAGGGGTCGCTGAAGGCTGAGCTATGCGTCAAGGGGAACAGGATGCTCTACAGCATATGCAGGGAGAACGGGATACCCCACAAGAGGCTTGGGAAGCTAATCGTCGCCACGAACGAGGAGGAGATGAAGACTATAGAGGGCCTCTACCGCCAAGGGAGGGAGAACGGGGCTGAGGGGCTGGAGATGATCGACGAGGAGATGATCCATAGGTTTGAGCCCGAGGTCAGAGCTATCGGAGCCATCTACTCCCCATCCACAGGGATCCTCGACGCCCACGCCCTCATGGACCACTTCTACAGGAAGGCCAAGAGAAACAGCGGTGTGGACCCCCTCATC
>JAGTQJ010000047.1:0-5035 GCA_018396515.1 Candidatus Bathyarchaeota archaeon
TTTGGGAATGGATAAAAAAGGAACAAGAGGAAGGAATTATGCAAAAGTGCTACATTCCAATGAAAGAAATTACAGAAGACGATTATAAGGAGTTCATCAAAACACATAATGAGATAACTGTAGAAAATGTCAAAGTTAAAATTGGGCGGCCAAAGAAAATAATTGAATATCAACCAAAATATTTTGAACTTGAAACAACCAATGTCTGGTCTTTCCCTGAAAGAGGAACTTGGGCAACGCATCAAGGGAACTTCAGAGGAAACTGGCCACCGCAAATGGCAAGAAACCTAATACTCAGATACTCAAAACTAGGCGAAACGGTGCTTGACCAGATGTGTGGTTCGGGAACAACATTAATAGAATGCAAGCTTTTAGGAAGAAATGCCATTGGTGTAGATATAAACCTAGACTGTATAATGCTTACTAGAGACAGACTGAACTTTAACTATACACCTCTTGATTCAAATTATCCAAATGTATTGATAAAGACCTATGTGGGAGACGCTAGAAACTTAAACCTAATAGAAGATGAATCTATCCACCTAATAGCCACACATCCACCATATGCAAACATTATACCATACTCCAAAGAAAACAGAGTTTTAGGCGATTTATCCGCAGTGCATAGTATTGATGAATATGTGAATGGAATGAAGGAAATAGCAAAAGAAAGCTACAGAGTATTAAAACCCGGTAGGTTCTGCGCAATACTTGTTGGGGATACAAGAAAGCATAGGCACCACATTCCAATAGCTTTCAGAACCATGCAAGCTTTTCTCGAAGCCGGCTTCATCCTAAGAGAAGACATAGTGAAATATCAATGGAAAACAAAAACAACAAGGGAAAAATGGGGAGGTCTAACAAAGGTAGCTGAGGAATGCTGGGTAGACGAAGACAAAAAAGCCAAAAAATACTATATGGATTTTTACCTACTTTACTATGAACACCTATTCATATTCAGAAAACCAGAAAATGACGAAGATATACGCAAATATAAAGACAGCATTAAATGGTGGAATTAATATTTTCACTTTTCTTCGATCATATAGCATCTCTTTTAGTTAGTTGATTATTATACTCTCGATCATTCTTCTCAATATCTCCGGAAGACCGTTCTTCCTTTCACAGATCTAACATTCCCTGGATCCATAGAGGCACACTAAAGGGCTAGAATCATAGGTTTAACCGGTGCCTTCTGGCATTTTTAACCCCTAAACCAATCGAATAAAATTGAATTTTTATAAAAATCTAGTCGTCTCAAATGCTAATATTGGAACCCGTGCTCTTGAGTTATGGGGAACTCGTATCCGCATTTCGGGCACTTAGCGTATTCGCATTGAAGGGATGATGGGCATCCCGAGCATGCGAAGGCTCTACCGTAGGATATATCAAAGGCGAAGCCGCAGTTTGGACACCGGACAATCCGCCTAAACCTTGAACTCATCGTAGTCTACCTCTCCCGAGTATTAGGTTAACTTGTATATACGGCATTCTGTTCGAAAACAGGTATTAGCAGAGCAAATATTGGGTATGGCCCATGTGAATAGTGATATTGGGCTCTGGCGACAACTGAATGCCTATCATTAACCACCTTTCAGAGAGAGGCCACCTATCTACAATCACCGAGAAGAATAAAAAGTGTAAGGAGATAGCTGAACATCCTGGTGCAGGAATCTTCATGGGGAGCGGTCGGAGTAGGAAATCTGAAAGATCGTTGAGGTAGATAAAACAGATGCCTTGCTTGCATTAATGCATTAATGAATGTAAATAGATAATAATGGAGTTGTCAAATTGCCAAAGGTCACTTTGGATACCTTTAGTCATTACGAGGACACATAAACCTGAAAACATTGAGAAGATTGGAGAGACAGGCTCAGCCACTGTTATATGTCCATCTATTGAAATTAGATCCTTTTCTTAAGGGGTTGCCGCAGCCTAATTCATGAGACTCCATGAATGGTTTGGGCTTTTCGAGCCGGTAGATCTAGGCTTATTTGGCTCCTAATCGATGTCGAGGATTAGATCTCCCTTTAATTAAGGGAGATTCACATGATCTCGTCAAGTTGTTTTGTTATGGTTGGCCTCTTCAGGTGATAACTCATGGGAAGATAGCCCTCCATCTGTGCTTCCCGCAGCCGCACCCCTCATAGTCCGGGTCGATCCTCCTCAGAGCCCTTAAAATGGCCTCCGCCACAGGTCGGCGCCATCTCTCCTGGAACTCCTTGAAGACCTCTGGGCCCTCCCATTCCTTGGAGACCAGCCCCTCACCATAGTTTGAGACCAGTTGGAGGGTTGCATAGCAGGCCCCTATCTCCCTGGCAAATATGACCTCGGGGATGAGGTTCATCGTGACAACATCTATGCCCTGGCTTGTGTACCTTATCCGTATCTCTGATGGGGACTCCAATCTCGGCCCCTCAGATATCCCAACGACCCCTCTCCTGAAGACCCTTTGGAACCCAACCTCCAAGGAGGCCTCTGTTAGGAGGCGACTCAGCTCCGGGCAGAAGGGCTGGTGGAGCCGGTACATCACAGGCTCCACCTGAATCCCCTTCTCGATGAGGCTCCTAGTCAGGGATTGGGCCCTCCTAGTCGTGTAGTCCACGAAGCCATCTGGGATGATGACGTCACCTGGGTCTAGGAGCCTATTCGTTGAGCCGCAGAGGGCGCATCCCAGGATCTTCTTAACCCCGGCCTTCATGAGGACGTAGAAGACCCGTTCAGAGGCGCTGTCAGGGATGGTGTTCCTAATCTTTGGAGTTATCCCGTGGAATGGGACGAATAGGAACTCCACGCCTTCGAGCCTTGCATGGGTGAAGGGGGCTGTCGGCCCGAAGGGTGTGGAGTATTCGAGGCCATCCTCCATCACCTCCACCCCATCAAATTCTCCGGGAAATCCTGAGCCGGAGAGGGCGGATCCCCCTATCACGGCGACCTTAACCCTTGGGATCTCCAACAAAACCTCCCCAGATCTCTCTTTAATCTGAATCTTCTTGGATATTCCGATCATTTACTATTTGGAAAAGAAGAGAGTAAGAGAGATGAATTAGGGTGGTTTTAGATGCTTTCTCTGAATGGGTGGCGGGCGCTTCTCGCGTGTTCCATCGCCTCCTCCGCTGTGGGCCTCCCCTCCATGGCCTTCCTAATGGCGTGGCGCATCGCCTTGTAGTTGTTTATGTAGACCCTGTGGCGGTCCGTCGCTGTTGGGTGGATGAAGACCTTGGCTATAAGAACCAGCTCGTCTGTGGCTGGTAGGATCCCGTCCTTTACAGAGTCTGCGACGGCCCTGGCCACGGCTGCCTGGGCCGGGCCATATATCATGCTCGCCTCCCTAAGCCCCCTCACAGGGACGGTTGGAACGATTATGGTTGGGGGTTTTACTGCCATCCCGGGTTCAAGGATGGCTTGGACTGCCTCCCTCTCCTTCGTCGGGTTTGCAAGGGCGTTGGCGTAGGCCTGCCCGACGGGTCCGTCTATCCTCCCTATTAGGAGGTCTATGTGGGCCACCTCGTTGGAGTCGGGCTCAACTAGGGCCTCCCCAGTCCTGAGCTGGAACTGCTCTATAACCTCAGGAGTCACGTCCACGGATGTGAACCTCTCCACCAAAGGCTTCTCGGGCACCACCTTGAAGACTATGGGTCTCCTCTCCAGCAATCCAAGCCTCTCCAGCTCGATTCTCAGCTCCTCTCTAAGCTCGTAGCTTAATGTGTCCCCTATGATTATCGGGCTCCTTGTCGATCCCACCTTTATCCCCATGTAATTCAGGCAGACCTTGCAGCCGAGGGCGCCAGAGGCTGTTATGTGGCGGGTGAACTTCTGGATCCTCCTATGGAGGCTCCTAGCCTCCTCAATCCTCCCCTCCTTCATATGCCTGTATATCTCGAGCCATATTGGGGCTATCACGTTGGCGCTGGCTAGGATCATCCCTGTCGCACCCGCAGCCAGAGCTGGGAGGACAACCTCATCCCAGCCCACAACCACATCCATCTTGTCCCCAACCTTCTCAAGCACCGACATCAGGTACTTGAGGTCACCGCTCGAGTCCTTCAGGCCAACGATGTTATCTACCTCGGCTAGATCCTCCACAACCTGCCATGGAATGTACTGCCCCGTCAGCTGTGGGATGTTATAGAGAACTATGGGTAAGTTCACAGCCTCCGCAATCTTTAGGTAGTGATCATAGATCCCCTTCCAGCCCCTTGGCCTCATATAGTAGGGGTTAACTATTATTGCGGCGTCCGCCCCCACGTCCTCGGCGTGGCGGGTCGCCTCTATAACAAGCTTTGTTGCTGTGTCACCTGTTCCAGCTATGACGGGGATCCGGCCGTTCACCTGGTCTACGCATACCTCTATAACCCTCCTCCTCTCATCCGGCGTCATGAGGGAGAACTCGCCGGTGGTTCCGCAGGGCACGATCCCGGTTATGCCCTTCTCAATAAGCCACTCTATGAGGTTGCGGAACGAGGCTTCATCCAGGTTTTCATCCTTATCGAAGGGTGTTACAACCGCTGGTAGGACACCCTCAAGCCTGAAGCCCTTAACCCTTCCCATCCTAGATCATCACTTAGATAGAGTTTAAACCTTTAATAAAGGAGGGGTCAGGCTTGGTGTACATCCCTCTTGAGGTGGGTGTTGAACCACTCCAGCATCTTCTCAAGCCTCTTCCTCCTTATGCTGGGCTTCCCGGTGCTCCTGAAGACATGGCTCCCCTCCATGAATAGGGCTAGGCGGGCCTCCTTCCCCAAGTATTTCAGGGCTGTGTAGAACATTATGGACTGGTCTATCCAGCATCGGTAGTCATGGTAGCTGTGGACGAACATTATGGGGGTTGAAACCCTGGGCGCATATGTTATTGGGGACATCCTCCTATACCCCTCCTCATTGCTCCAAGGGTCCCCTCCAATCTGGTCGGGGGCGAAGTAGAACCCTATATCCGTGGTTCCGAAGAAGGATGGCCAGCTGCATATCCCGTTCTGGGATATGGCCGCCTTGAACCTGTCCGTCTGGGTGACTATCCAGTTGGTCATGAACCCCC
>JAGTQJ010000047.1:5050-10920 GCA_018396515.1 Candidatus Bathyarchaeota archaeon
TCACCCCTAGGCGATCCGGGTCTAGCTCGCCGTGGGAGGATAGAGCGTAGTCTAATGCCTCCATCAGGTCTTGGTAGTCTCTCGTTCCATAGGCCCCCCTGATATCCGCGAACTCGCTGGAGTATCCGTCGCTGCCCCTCGAGTTGACGTATATGACGGCGTACCCCTCGGCAGCGTAGAGCTGATGCTCAAACATGAAGGAGTAGCCAAACTTGCTCTTCGGCCCTCCATGGATATCCATTATCGCCGGGATCCTCCCCCCACCGACCCTTGGCTTTAGGATCCAGCCCTCCACCACCTCCCCATCGCTCGCCTGGAACTCGAACCTCTCCGGCGTCGAGAGCTCCAACATCGATAAGAGCCTGTCATTAAATCTGGTTATCCTCCTATTCCCAGAGCCGTTTTTGACCCAGACCTCGGCGGGCTCTGTTGCGGTCACCATGGTGTAGGCTATGATCCCACGGCGGACGTGGAACTCCTCGATGGATAGGTCTCCACAAACAACGGCCTCGGGCCTCCTCTCCGCTGGGTTGATCCTGTAGAGGTTGAACCTCCCACCCTCGGATAGTGGGAAGTATATGTGGTCGCCGTCCCATATGGGGGATGGTATGCTGGCCAGGGGGCTTCTAAGGTCGTAGTAGGCCCTCCTACTACATCCCCTGTCAAGCCCCTTGGTCAGGCTTTCAGGCTCTCCCCCTTCCCTTGGGATCACCCAGACCCCGAGGTGGGTGGCATAGCCCCTCTCAAGGTTACTCGCTAGGAGGGCTATCTGCCTGTCGTCAGGTGACCAGCATATGGCCTCGATATAGAGCCCTGTGAGAATCCTCCTACACTCCCCGGTCCTTAGATCCTGGATATTTAGGTCCATCCTCCTCGGATCTAGGTCGCTGGGGGAGGAGGCGTAGGCCACCATACACCCGTCGTTTGATGGGGAGAAACAGTTGACGTTGATATCCCCATCAGTCAGCCTGTTAAGGGTTCCTGAGGCCACGTCAACTGAGTGGAGGTGCCTCCTCTTATGGTGGATGAACCCGGCGGCATCGAACCATAATGGTATCCTGTCAACGATCCTAACATCCTCTGGGGATTCGCCGATGCTTGAGAGAAATAGGATCTCCCTCCCGTTGGGGTTCCATTCCGGCTGCTCTATCCCCTCCCTCATCTTCAATACAAGCCTTGGTTCGCCTCCCCCGATGGGTGCGATGAAGAGGCTGTTCCCCCTCTCCCCCTCCTTCACCCCCCTTCGGGATAGGAATAGGAGGCTCTTGCCGTCCGGAGACCATCTAGGGTGGTGATCCCGCCCCCCACTCAGGAACTGAACAGGCTCTGCATCTCCCAGCCTCACTACCCAGATGCTGGAGGAGTAGTCATCCCTCTCCCTATCGATCCTGGTCTCCACGAAGGCCAGCCTCTCAAGGTCAGGGGAGATCCTGGGATCCGAGATAAGCACGAAGCGGTCGAGGTCATCTAACTGGAGCCTTCTCCTCAAAGACAACCACCGTTGATCCATAGCCTCAACATATATATCGATTCTCCTCAAAGAGACCGAACAGGACGTTGTGATTTCTGCTAATAAATCATAAATCCATCAATAAGGGAATGGGGCTTCTTACACCGGCTGTATTTTGGCCTAAGCCTTTATACCATAATTGTACCCTTGATATTTCTCCTCATATATCGAGGCTGAATAGAGCTAACATGACCTCAGAGGGGTATCGAAGGGATTATTAGTCCTACGGGTCAAGATAGGGGTGTCTAGGGAGATATGGACGAGAAGGAGGCCACCGCTATAGCCAAGCTGGAGGCGGCCCTATATGCTTCAGGGCGCCCCCTTAGCTTCAAGGAGTTATCCACCCGCCTGAATATAGGCTCCGAGGAGGAGGTCTCAAAGCTGGTGCGTAAGCTCTCCGAGATGTATAGAAAAGATGGGAGCGCCATGGAGGTGAGGGAGCTTCCTGGAGGCCTCGCTGTGATGCAGCTAAAGACGGAATATGTGGGTCTCGCTAGAAGGTTCTCCTCAAAGCCAATACTCACCTCCGGCCCCTTGAGAACCCTCTCATATGTGGCCTACTATCAGCCCGTGGAGCAGAGGAGGGTGGCCTTGGCCAGGGGGAGCATGGCCTACAGGCACCTGAAACTCCTTGAGGAGCTGAGGCTGATAAAGAGGCAGAGGAGGGGGCGCAGCATCATTGTGGAGACAACCCCCGAGTTCGCAAGTTATCTCGGGCTCAGCGGGGATAGATCGACGATGAGGAGGCAGCTAAGTAGGATCTTTAAGGAGTTGGAGATGAAGTCCCTCGAGAAGGAGAGCAACAGAGGTTGAAGGTGAAGGAAAGGCCAGATGGCCTTGGAGGCCCTCACCTGTATTCTGGGCGGAGTATGAGCCTCTCGCCCTTGGAGATCCCTAATCTCTCCCTCGCACTCCCCATGTTTACCGATATCTCGAGGTAGCCTCCCCCCGCAACCAGGGCGAGGAGCTCCCCCACCCCTACTGAGGAGAAGCTCCTCACATAAGGTATCTCCAGCTCCCTTCCCCTCAGGTTAACCCTGAGGTTGCATCCCTCCCTGACGCCGAGTTCATCTAGGAGCTTGTATGTTAGATTCGTGACAAGATTTCCGAAGCCGTCCACATGTATAACCGTGGCCTCCAGGTCTTCCCCGACTATTCTTGGCTGGTATTGGGCCAGCCTCACATAGCTTGAGGCCTCCACTCCAAGCTCCGTTGGGGGAACCCCCTTCGCAAGGTATGCGGCCACCGGGGCGAATACGTCCCTGCCATCGAAGACGTATGAGACCCTCTTGATGGGGAGCCTATCCTCCCTGATCTCGTAGACCCCTTCAACACCGAGCCTCTCAGCTGCGGGGGCCAGGAGGCCATTATCCGGGCCCACGAAGAGGGCTCCCCGGGCTTTTATGATGATGGACTTCCTCCCTCCCCCGACCCCTGGGTCGACGACACCGACATGGATGGTCCCCTCGGGGAAGTAGTTAACACACCTGGCCAGTTGGAAGGCGCCCTCCTCCACGTCGAACTTCTCCACCTCATGGGTGATGTCGATTATAGTTGCCTCAGGGGCGATTCCAAGGATCACGCCCTTAACCTCCGCAACGTAGGAATCCCTCAAGCCATAATCGGTAAGCAGGGTTATTATCGGCAATATTAGAACACCCCCGAATGAATGGATGAGGGGAGATTAAAGATCTCTCCTCCTCGAGGCTGCTGGGTCAGGGCCTAGAAGATTTCCCCTCCATCCTTGGCCACCAGGCGTCTCCAGAAGGCGTCCACCTCCCTCTGGATCCGCTCTATCTCCTCATCGTTTAGGTGTCTGAATCTACCCTGCATTTTGAGGACCTCCCTCACCGGCTTGAGCTCCCTGGGCTTATAGTTAAGCCTGAGGATTCCGTCCGAGACCTCGTATAGGGGCCAGAGGCCGGACTGCACCATCCCCCTGGCCACCTTAATAGTGTCCTTTGGATCATAGCCCCACCCTGTTGGGCAGGGGCTGCTCACATGGATGTATCTGAAGCCCCTTATCCCCTTGGCGTGGACGAGCTTCCCCAGGAGATCCTCCGGAAATGCGACTGAGGCTGTGGCGACGTATGGGGCTCCCTGCACGGCCATGAGGAGGGGTACATTCTTCCTCCTCTCAAGTTTACCCCTACTATACTCTCCTATTGGTGTGGTGGTTGTGGCGGCGTAGGGGGTGGTAGCCCCGCTCTTCTGACCGCCGGTGTTCATATACGCCTCGTTATCGTAGCAGACCCACAGGATATTCTCATTCCTCTCGGCTGCGGCTGAAAGCCCTTGGAACCCTATATCCACGGTTCCGCCGTCTCCTATGATCCCCATGACCACCACATCTTCCCTTCCAATCCTCTTAAGACCTCTTGAGATCCCCGTCATGAGGGCCCCAGCCCCTTCGAAGACCTCGACATATATGGATGGTGCCCTTATGTTCATGAAGGCGGGGCCGCAGCACGCCACCTCAGCCCTCACGAAGCCCTCCCCTAGGGCCTTGCTGACGAGCCTCGAGACGATCGCCCCGCCGCACCCCTGACATGCCTGGTTCGCGGGGTCTATGTACTCCCTATCCCCGAGCTCATGTAGCGGTATCGGTCTGCTCAATCTAAGGCCCCCTAGATCCACTCGACAAGGGAGGATGGGCCCTCCCCCTTGGCCGCCCTCAGGGTCTTCTCGCAGATCATCTCAATGTCCCCCACCCTGACCTCCTTCCCGCTCAGGCCTGCGTGGAATCCAAGGATCCTAGGCCTCTCCTCCAAGTCGTATAGGCTGCTCCTTATCTCCTGGAATGTTATCCCTCCTGAGCCTAGGCTTATATTCCTATCTATCACCCCTATCGCCCTGACCTTGGCCCCGAGCCTCCTGAACTCCTCCGAGGGGAAGGGTCTGAAGGATTTCAGCTTCACCAAGCCGATCCGCCTACCCCTAGCCTGGAGCCTATCTATGGCGGCTCTGGCCGTGCTGGCTATGGTTCCCATGGCGACTATAAAGGCCTCAACATCATCGCACTTGTACTCCTCAACTAGCCCATTCCCATACCTCCTGCCAAACCACTTATAGAACTCCTCATTCACCTCCCTTATCACCATCTTCGCGGCCTCCATCGCCTCCTGCTGCCTCCTCCACCTCAGCTGGGGATCCTGCCCTATCCCCCACTGCTCCATCTGCACCCTCCTAGCCTCCTCGGCCAATCCTGGGAGGAGGGGGTAATTGCTCCTATATGGGGGGAGAAAGGCGTCCACATCCCCCTGGGATGGTATCTCCACAGGCTCGGCCGTGTAGCTCAGGATATAGCCATCCCCGGCGAAGATGGTTGGAAGCCTCACCCTCTCATCCTCCGCTATCTTGAAGGCCATTATACCAGTGTCCAGGAGCTCCTGGCTGTTCTCACATTCCAGCATTATCCACCCCGTGTCCCTCTGGGACATCATGTCCGAGTGATCCGGCTGCATCCCCTTGACGCTCCTGTGGATGACCGCCATAACCACTGGGAACCTCCCACCAGAGGTCGCATGCATCGGATGGTGCATATATAGTAGGCCCGGGCCCGAGGTGGCGGTGAAGGCCCTAGCCCCAGCGGCTGAGGCCCCGAGGGCGGCGGTCTGGGCGGTCAGCTCCCCCTCAACGTTCACGAACTCCGCGTCCAGCTCACCGCTGGCCACCATCTCGGCCAAGTACTCGACCACGCTCGTCTGAGGCGTTATGGGGTATGCGGAGATGAACTGCACCCTCGCCAGCTTGGCCGCGTAGGCTATAGCCTTGTTCCCCACCATGACCTCCCAGCGCCCCATCTCACTCCCCCTCCTACAGGGCCTCCTGGACCATGGAGATCGCCCCGGTGGGGCACTCCTCTCCGCAGATCCCACATCCCTTACAAGAGCTATAGTCGACCCTCGCCTTCCCTTGGATCATCGATATGGCGACCTCAGGGCAGTATATGTAGCACCTCCTGCACCCGACGCATCTATCCTCGTCTAATTGGGGCTTAAAGATCCTCCAGCTCGATACATCCCTAGAGAAGATCTCCTCTCGAGGCCCTTTCTCCAGAGCTTGGATTCCAGAAACATCTACGGGGGGCGTCACTCTCTCATATGCTGTCCTGAGGGCCCTTAGATTCATCTCCCCCAGCCTTCCGGGCCAGTGTTCCAGTAGGGCCTTCTCAAGAGACTCGAGGGAGACCAAGCCTGAGGCCTTAGCGAAGGCCCCGAGCATCGCGGTGTTGGTTATAGGCCTCCCCAAAGCCTCCAAGGCGATACCCGTAGCGTCCACGGTGGCGAGCCTGAATCTCCCCCCAATCCCAGCCTCAGTCCCGGGTTTGGGAAAGTTCATTACTATAAGCCCACCCTCC
>JAGTQJ010000048.1:0-2220 GCA_018396515.1 Candidatus Bathyarchaeota archaeon
ACCCACATAGTCTACGGGAGGGGGAAGGCCATAGTCACGGCGACGGGTATGGAGACGGAGTTCGGCAGGATAGCCGAGATGGTTCAGACCGCTGAGGAGGAGGAGACCCCCCTCAAGAGGAAGCTGGACAGGTTCGCGGGTAGAATAGCCAGGATCGTGGTCGTGGTCTGCGCGGTGATCTTCGCCCTCGAGGCCCTCGAGGTCATCCTTCAAGGTCAACTGGAGGTTGAGGGGTTCATACAGGCCTTCATGTCCTCTATAGCCCTAGCCATCTCAGCCGTCCCTGAGGGGCTCCCAGCCGTAGTCACCATCGCCCTCGCCCTTGGGGCCAGAGAGTTCGCGAAGAGGAATGCGATAGTTAGGAGGCTCTCCTCAGCCGAGAGCCTGGGAGCAGTCACGGTGATATGCTCGGACAAGACCGGGACCATAACAAAGGGGGAGATGACCGTAAGAAGGCTATATGTAGGCGGGAGGAGCATAGAGGTGACAGGGGTAGGCTACGAGCCCAAGGGCGAGTTCCTCCTCGGAGAAGACCCCGTGAAGACTGAGGAACTGGAACTTCTATTGAGGATTGGCTGCCTCTGCAACAATGCAAGCCTAAGGAGAGATAGCCAGGATAGATCCTGGGAGATCTTCGGAGACCCGACAGAAGGAGCCCTCATCGTGGCGGCGGCTAAGGCCGGACTTGAAAAGGAGGCTCTGGAGAAGACATATCCTAGAATAGGGGAGATCCCATTCACATCAGAGAGAAAGAGAATGACAACCATACATAAAACACCCGATGGGGAAATACATGCATATATGAAGGGAGCACCGGAAATAGTATTAGAGAGATGCAGTTATATAATTGAGAATGGTAAGAAGAAAAGACTAACCAAAAAGATCCGTGAAGAATTGCTCAAGATAAATGAGAAATTCGCCGGAGACGCCCTAAGGGTCTTGGCGATGGCATATAAAAGCCTACCCAAAACCCTCACCAGGTTTGACAGTGAGGTCGTCGAAAATGGAATGGTATTCGTGGGGCTTGAGGGGATGATAGACCCCCCGAGGGAGGAGGCCATAGAGGCTAACAAGTTATGCCAGAAGGCCGGGATAAAAACCGTCATGATAACGGGCGATCACAAGCTCACAGCAGTCGCAGTTGCCAGAGATGTCGGAATATTCAGGGAGGGGGACCTCGTCCTCACAGGGGCTGAGATGATGGCCATGAGCGAAGAGGAGTTCGACGAGATAGTTGAGAGGGTGACGGTCTACGCAAGGGTCTCACCCGAGCATAAGCTGAGGATAGTGAACGCCCTGAAGAGGAAGGGGCACATAGTCGCGATGACCGGAGACGGTGTGAACGACGCCCCAGCCGTGAAATCAGCGGATGTGGGGGTCGCCATGGGGATAACTGGAACCGATGTCACCAGGGAGGCCTCGGACCTCATATTGACCGACGACAACTTCGCGACGATCGTGAAGGCGGTCGAGCAGGGGAGAGCCATATATGACAACATAAGGAAATACGCCAGATTCCTCCTCGCCTGCAACTTCGACGAGCTCCTGGTAATAGGGACCTTCGCCATCCTTGGAGGAATGTTCGGGGCGGAGATGTTCCCCCTCCCCCTGCTGCCGGCCATGATACTCTGGATAAACCTTGTAACCGATGGAGGCCCAGCCATAGCACTGGCCACCGACCCCCCCGACGTCGACGTGATGGAGAGGCCGCCCCGAAAGCCAGAGGAGGGGATCCTCCATGGAATGGGGGCCTTCATCATAACATCCTTCATACTCCAAGCAGCTGGGACATTCCTAGTATTCTGCCTGGAATATTATGTCTGGCCCTCCCACCCATGGAACTTCCCCTGGGGGATAGATGAGGAGGCGAGGAGGCTCACCTACATGGAGGCGACCACTACGGCCTTCGTACAGGCAGCCATGTTCGAGCTATTCGTCGTCTGGAACTGCCGCTCAGAGAAGCACAGCGTCTGGAGGATGGGGAGGAAGGCCTTCGAGAACAAGTTCCTCGTGATAGCCGTCCTAGTCTCCGCAGCCCTAACCCTCGGAATAACCTACATACCGATAACCCAGAAGCTATTCCACCTGACAGCCCTCAGCGTAAGAGATCTCGCATATGTGGTAGGCGTCGCAAGCTGGGGCCTCTTCGTCCTCCCGGAGGCCTTAATGGGGAGAAGAGTCTGGAAATGGTCCTAAGACCAAACCTCCGACATCAGGATA
>JAGTQJ010000048.1:2244-10745 GCA_018396515.1 Candidatus Bathyarchaeota archaeon
CCGGTTGCATCCTCCAACCTGGAGCCTAGGCCTCGGATACGTCGAAAGGCCCGGCGGTCAGCTCCCAAGCCTTGGTCAGGGCCTCAAGGCAGAGGGGCTTCGTCACCCTACAGACATATGATTAAACTTATTTCTACGTCCTGGAAAGTTAAAGGGGCGAAGAAAGAAATATAAGGATCTACTAAAACCCAGGTTATAATAGATTGGAAAAGAATAGATTGGAAAAGAGTTTAATTAGGATACTACCGGTATCGATTGCTCTAATACTCGCCCTGTCTACGGTGGTAAATGCACCTACTTCAACCCCTATAAGCGGGGCCTCGGTCACAGCCTCAGGGGATTACGGGTATGGAACGACCAAGACAGGTCTAGACGGCGTCTTCAGGATAACTGACGGGCTAGGCGAGGGGATATACACAGTGAAGGTTGAAGCCGAGAAATACATCTCAAAGGTGATAGAGAACATAGAGGTCAAAGCTCTCAAGGAGACGGACCTCGGCGATATCATCCTAGAGCCCTCAGCCGTCATAAGGGGGGTTGTGGAGACCCCTCAGGGCAAACCCGCGCCATCAGTACCCGTTGCCTTGAAGGACCAAGATGGGAATGTGGTTGCATTTAAAGCAGCCTCTAGCGACGGCTCCTTCACCTTCGACACAGATGTGAGAAACGGGACATACAGCATAGAGGCCTACGCCTTCTCCTTCGAGGGCGTGGATTACCAGACGGTCAGCATAGGGTTCACCCAGATCACCATCCCAATCCCCAGAGGGGGAGCCTCATACCTAGAGGGATACGCCTCCGGCTCAGTCCAGGGCATCAAAGCCCTCCAAGGTGAGAGGGTTGAGGGTGTGGTGGTCAGGCTCGGCCTATCAGGCATAATCTCCGGCAGGGTCACGGACCTCCAAGACAACCCGATACCCGGCATCTTCGTATACGCCTACCAGCCCGAGGGCAGAGGCCTATCCGGCTTCTTCTCCATAACAGGAAAGGATGGAAGATACAGGATAGCCAACAACCTAGCTACAGGAGACTACAACGTGACCCTGCTGTTTCCGAAGGGCTATGTCTGGAGCTTCATGAACGCTAAGAGGGTTCACGTGGAGGCTGGGAAGGAGACATCCAACATCGACTTCAAGCTCGAGAGATCAGGGGTAATCTCAGGTCTGGTCCTATACAGCGACAACACCCCAGCGGCCAACGTATCCATAGTGGCAGGCTCGATGGACGGGGAATACTTCGGCTTCACGACCTCGAATGTCGACGGCTCCTTCACGATAGACTCTGGCCTAGGAACCGCAACATATCAGGTCATGGCCTTCGCCGAGGCAGCCTTCAGCATGCCGGTCACGGTTCAGGTGAAGGCAGGAGAGGAGACGAAGGATGTTAAGCTTATCATCAGAGCAACTGGGAGAGGGATGGCCATCATAGAGGGCAGAGCTGTGGACGAGAGGGAGAACCCCCTTGAAGGGGTTAGGATAACAGCATTAGGCAGCTCGGGGGAAACCGGGAAGGATGGAGGCTACAGGCTCATGGTGGCGCTTCCAATGGGGGTAAATACCACCAGCACCACCGTGGAGGCCTCCAAGCCAGGGTATAAACCAGCCTACAGGGGGAACGTGAAGGTATCCGTAGGGGAGACGGTCAAAGATGTTAACTTCAAGCTAGAAACCATAAGGCTTGGGGTCATAAAGGGGAGGGTGCTCGCCTCGGCACCGGCCCCACCCATAAAGAAGACGGCATCTCTATCCTTAACCCTCTCCCCCCAGACCGTGAAGGTGGGAGAGCAGGCCACCATCTCGGGAAGGATAAACCCCAGCCTCCCAGGGGAGGTCTCAATACTCATAGCATCGGACACCGCCTTCGAGGAGGTTGCCAAGGTGAGCCTGAAGGATGGGGGTTACACATACAGCTTCTCACCCCCGAGGGCCGGGAGCTACAGGATAAAGGCCTCATGGCCTGGAAACCCCGAGTACAGCCCAGCGGAATCTACAGTATCGACATTAACGGTTGAGAAATTCTCTCCAACGATATCACTATCCGCCTCGAAGACCAGTGCCACCGTGGGTGAAACAGTCAAGGTATCGGGCTCGATATCCCCCTTCAAGGCCGCCACCGAGGTTGTTATAGTCGTCTCAAGCCCGACGGAGAAAAAAGAGTATAGCATCTCCTCCCCAGACGGAAAGTTCGAGTATAACCTTAAGCTGGAGGCGAAGGGCACGTGGAGGGTTAAAGCGAGGATCCCGGAGAGCTCAACTTACACAACGGCGGAGTCGAGCGAGATCCAGATAACAGCTGAGGAGGTGAAGGCCGAGGAGAAGAGATGTATAATAGCCACCGTCACCTTCGGCTCAGAGGTGGCACCGGAGGTTAACCTCCTGAGAGCCTTCAGGGATGGGCTCATACTCTCCACCCAGGCCGGTAGGGGGTTCTATGTGGCCTTCGACGCCTTCTACTACTCCTGGAGCACGCCCGTGGCCAACTTCATAGAGGAGAACCCGATCCTGAAACCCGTAGTTAAAGCCCTGATATATCCACTTCTCGGCATCCTCAAGCTCACAGCTTGGGCCTCATCACCAATATTCGGGCTGAGCCCTGAGCTGGCCTCTGTACTAGCGGGCCTCTTAGCCTCATCACTCATAGGGGCCATCTACGTCTCACCCATACTCTTGGCCTCCTCAACCCTGGCGGAGAAGCGGGGTAGAGGGCTTAAACCCTCGATCAAGACCCTGAAGATCCTATGGAGCTCAGCCGTTGCATCCCTAACGATGATAGGCCTTGGCCTCTTCATAGGGAGTAGCCCACTGCTAGTTGTCTCAACATCCTCCTATGTACTCTCAGTCTTAGCCTCAACATCAACCTCCATTCTATACATATACACGATGATGAAAAATAAAAACTAAAATCTATCCATAAAACCCTTTTTTTATAAGACATATATTCTTCAATAGAATGCTATAAATTGAAATTATCATCGAAGTTTTAGATTAAAGGAGGGACGAATATTATAGCTAAGATCTTCCCAAAATCCATAAAACCTTCTTAATCATAGAGAACATTTAACTTAGATTATCCTACAATATATGATCTTAAATAAGTGTCTTTAGCTGATCCTTAAATCGCTCTATCGTCTTTTTCATATCCTCACCTCATGCCCTAAAGATCGAGATAAGCCCTTCAAAAACTGGAAAGAACTGTTCTCTGTTTTAAGCGTGCTGGGGGAGGCTCATTTCCATCCCCCTTTTCAAGGCTCCTCAACAGGTCCTGTCTCAACACGTCTCCGTTTCTCTTCAACTCTCGGGATGAATCTGGTGACGCCGAAGCCTCCGGTCTTGTTCCCCCCTATGTTTGAGAACTCCGCGAACCTGGCCAGCATGGATGTCACTCTATTCCACTCGCCTTCATCCCCCATCTCATATGTCGCCCACCCCATGAACCCCACCACCCTTTTAAGCCTCATGGGTGCAAGCCTAGTCCGGAGCTCATACTCGCAGACGCCCACGTTCCTCTCAAGCCACTCCCTATAGGATTGATGATCCTCCTTCCCAAAGCGCCTCCCATCGGAGAAGTTGTTCCATGTTCTCATGAGGTTGGTGAAGACCCTGACTGGATCGGGGAACATCGAGTGGAATCTGCTGCCCAGGGTGGTGAGATAGGTGGGGGAGCTGAATATGAGCCTGAACCTCTCTGTGGATCTCGCCTCCCTCTCAAGCTCCTCATAGCTCTTCGACTTGAAGCTGAGAGATGCGACCCTGAAGACCGTGTCATAGATCAGGACCTCACCCTGACCTTGAAAATACCTGATTAGGAGGCCGGCATGGTCGTCTCTCAAAAGCCTGAAGTTAACCCTGCATGGGGAGGATGGATCGAGGACATAGCCCCCCTCGCTCCCATGGATGCTCCTGAACCTCAGAGGGGTCACACTATACGGCTTGGAGACGTTGAGTTCATGGAGAAGGCTTGAGGCAGCTGGGTCAACCCTCCTGACCATATGTAGGAGAAGACCCCTGGCCAGATGGCCTGTGAAGGGGGGCATGAGAACCGGCTTCTCAGCGTACATCTCGAGACCTATATCGGAGGGCAACCCAAACTAAAGTGGAAGATATTCAAGTTAAAACTTTCCAGAGGGGATCGCCTTCAGGAGATATCACCGGAATTGAAAAATGTGCTCCTAAGGGGTTCAGGGGGCTTACTGTTCTCTCCCCAAACAGGCTTCGAGGAAAGCCCCAATCTCCTCCGGAGAATGCAGCTCAACTGGAGATCCGCAGCTCTTCAAGGATGCCTCGACATCCTTGACGCCAGCCCCCGTCACAACAAGGACGACCATATCATCCCGGTCTATGATCCCCCCCTCAAGCATTCTCCTAGCACAGGCGGCTGGAACCGCCCCGGCGGGCTCGGCGAAGATCCCCTCCGTCGAGGCTAGAAGCCTCTGGGCATGGAGGATCTCGGCGTCAGAGGCCATCTCTGCATGGCCCCCCGAAGCCCTGAGGATCCTCAGAGCCCTCCTCCCGCTCGGGGGGTCTGGGTTGGCTATGGCTGGGGCTATGGTCTTGGGCTCCGGATTCGGCTCCACATATTCTAAGCCCCTGATGTAGCTCCTCACTATCGGTGCGTTCCCCTCGGCTTGGACGAGCCCCATCCTAGGAAGCCCATCGATCAGGCCCATCTCCCTCAGCTCCCGCCACCCCTTCCAGACCGCGCTGAAGTTCCCCGCCGAGCTTGTCGGAACCAGGATCCAGTCAGGCACCCTCCAGCCGAGCTCCTCAGCCGCCTCTAGGGAGATGGTCTTCTGGCCCTCAACCCTCATCGGGGCATCGTTATGAACCATGTAGACCCCCAAACCTCCCCCAAACCTCAGAGCCATTCTACATATCTCGGGATAGGGTGCGTCAACCTCGGCCACCTCTGCACCGCAGATCAGGGTCTGGGCCACCTTCCCAAGGGGTGTGCCCCTGGGGATCAAAACGATGCATCTCAAACCTCCCCTGGCAGCGTAGGAGGCTAGAGAGGCGGCCATGTTGCCCGAGGAGACGCACCCCACAGCCCTCGCCCCCACCTCCAGAGCCATGCTCACCCCCACGGCTGAGCCCCTATCCTTGAAGGACCATGTGGGGTTCCTCGTCTCATCCTTTATATAGAGCTCCTCGAGGCCGAGCTCCCTCCCAAGCCTCCTAGCCCTTATAAGGGGGGTTCCCCCCTCCCGCAGGGTTATAATATGATCCGGGTTTGAGATGGGGAGGAGCGCCCTATATCTCCAGACTCCTGACCCCTTGAAGCCCTCCTTCTCTATCTCCTCTAGAGCCTCATTATAATCGTAGACAACCTCGAGGGGGTAGTCGCAGCGGCCACACCTATAGACCATCTCCCATATTTCATGCTCCTCACCGCATATACCGCAGACCATTTTAAGGGCCGATCCAAACCTTCCGGTGGGCATCCTTCAAAATGGTCTTCACGCCTATTATGGATATAAACGATCCAGCTATCCTCCCCACCCGGTGAACTGGGTTGTCAGGATCGGTAGCACTCCGAGGGCTAGGGGGATGGGGAGGCCGGGGATGGAGCCCAGCCTATATGCTATGAGGAGGTTGAGGGCGCACCCAAACATCATAAGGGTTGAGGCTTGGAGGGCCATCAACATTCCGAAGTATCTTACGGTGTGGGATGCGACAAGGGAGTAGAATATTATATCTCCTATTCCCACCTCAACCCCCTCGAGGGGGACGGCTATCCGCAGGCCCTCTCGCCCCTCCCTTTCGGATCTCACCCACCTGGAGAAGAATATGTCATAGATTGCGAAGGCTGCAAGGAGTAGAAGGATGCTCGAGGTGGGTGAGTTAACCCCTATGAAGGCTCCTAGAATGGAGCCGTAGATGAGGTGTAGGAAGGCCATCACCTCCTCGGGTGGAGGGACGACCACGGCCAGGGTGGAGAGCACGACGATGCACATTAGGAACCATAATAGCAGAATGGAGGGTAGGCCTTCATGAGCCTCTAGGATCCCTCTGGCCATGAGGACGGCTGTGAAGGCTCCCAGGATTATGAGGCCTCTCAGAATTACAGCCTTGGCATACTTGACGGCCGAGGCTAGGAGGGAAGAGATTATTATGGATGGGATAGATAAGGAGATAACATTCAGGAGAACCTCGACAGGTGTCTTCTCCCTAGGGAATGGCATTATGGGGTAGGCGGATGCCTGCCTCCCAAGGCCCATAGAGAGAGCTAGGGAGAGAGAAAGGGCGGCAGCGAGGAAGACCGCCTTTAAGAGCCCCCTCCTCATCACCCCTCCACTACTCAACCATGTGGCAGGCGACCAGGTGCCCATCCTCCACCTCAACCAATTTCGGCTCATCCCTCTCACATATCTCGAGGCGGAAGGGGCACCTAGTATGGAACCTGCATCCGGGTGGAGGGGCTATAGGGCTGGGTATCTCCCCCCTCAGGAGAACCCTATCCCTCTTGACATCGGGGTTGATGTCGGGAAAGGCCGAGATGAGGGCCTTCGTGTATGGGTGTTGAGGGTTCTGGAAGATTTCCTCCGAGACCCCCTTCTCCATTATCTTTCCGAGGTACATGATGGCCAGCTTATCACTCATGTACCTTACGACTGCTAGGTTATGGGCTATGAGGAGGTATGTCAGCTTGAACTCCCTCTTCAGCTCCTGGAGGAGGTTTAGGATGGTCGCCTGGATGGAGACATCGAGGGATGAGACGGGCTCATCGGCTACGATGAACTTCGGCCTGAGGGCGATAGCCCTAGCGATCGCTATCCTCTGTCTCTGCCCCCCGCTGAACTCGTGGGGATACCTGTCCACGTAGTACTTCCCAGGGTTCAAACCGACAATATCCAGCAGCTCTATGACCCTCCTCCTCCTCTCCTCCCCCTTCAACCCTAGGTGGATGGTTAGGGGCTCACCGACGATCTCCTCAACGGTCATCCTCGGGTTGAGGGAGGCGTAGGGGTTCTGGAAGACCATCTGCATATCCCTTCTGAGCCTCCTCCTCTCCTCCTCTCTCAAGGAGAAGATGTCCCTCCCCTCGAAGAGTATCTCGCCCTCTGTGGGCTCGACGAGCTGCATCAAGACCAGGCCGGTTGTGGTCTTTCCACTTCCGCTCTCACCTACTAGGCTGAAGGTCTCACCCCGCTCTATCTCAAGGTCTATAGAGTCCACGGCCCTAACCCACCTCCTCTCCCTGGAGAGGAGCTTATCTATCCAGCTCTTCTCAACAGGGTAGTACTTCTTCAACCCCTTGACCTCAACTAAGGGCTGCATCTCTATTTAGCCTCCTCCCATCACAGGATGATGGCATAGGACATAGTGCCCCTCCTCCACCTCTATAAGCGGAGGGTCCTCCTTGCACTTCTCATCTGCATATTTGCACCTTGGGGAGAACCTACACCCGGGGGGAGGCTCGATGAGGTCTGGGACTGAGCCCTCGATTCCTATCAGCCTCTCCTTCTTGAATCCGACCCTGGGGATGGATTCTAGGAGGCCGATGGTGTAGGGGTGCCTAGGCCCCCCCAGGATCCTCCTAATGTCGGAGTACTCCACGATCTTCCCGGCGTACATAACAGCGACCCTCTCGCACAGCTCGGCTATGACGCCGAGGTCGTGGCTAATTATCAGGGATGACATCCCGAGCTCCCTCTTCAGATCCTTCATCAGCTCGAGGAGCTGGGCCTGGATTATCACATCCAGGGCCGTGGTCGGCTCGTCGGCTATCATCAGCTCGGGGTGGCATGAGAGGGCCATGGCCATCATAGCCCTCTGCCTCATCCCCCCGCTGAGCTGGTGGGGGTAGCTCATGGCGACATCCCTCGGGGATGGGATCCCCACAACCTCCAGGGTTGATATGACCTTCTCCCAGGCCTCCCTCCTGCTGAGCCTTTGATGTCGAATTATGCCCTCGGCTATCTGGTCCCCTATCCTCATCACGGGGTTGAAGAAGGTCATGGGGTCCTGGAAGCTCATGGCTATCCTCGCCCCCCTGACCCCCCTCATCTCAGCCTCAGAGAGCTTCAGTAGGTCTCTGCCCCTAAGAAGGATCTCGCCTCCTACGATCCTCCCCGGGGCTGGGACGAGCCTCATTATTGAGAGGGCCGCTGTGGACTTCCCGCAGCCCGATTCGCCTACAAGGCCGACGGTCTCCCCCTCGAGCACCGTGAAGCTTATCCCATCCACGGCCTTAACTGTGCCCCTCATGGTTGGGAAGTAGGTTCTAAGATCCCTGACCTCTAGAATGGGCTCTCCTCCCATAGTCACCTCTCCCTGAGCCTCGGATTCAGGGCGTCGTTGAGCCCGTCTCCGATGAGGTTGAAGGCCATTACGGTTATGAATATGGCCGCTCCCGGGAAGGCCGCCATCCACCAAGCCCTCCTGATATACATCTGAGCTATGCTGAGCATCCTACCCCAGCTTACGAGGCTCGGGTCTCCTAGGCCTAGGAAGCTGAGGCCGGCCTCTGTGAGGATGGCCGAACCCACCTGCAGGGAGGAGTTC
>JAGTQJ010000049.1:0-217 GCA_018396515.1 Candidatus Bathyarchaeota archaeon
TGATGGTGGCTCCATGGCGAGTGAGGAGGGGGGAAGGCCCGCTCCAAGAATCGGTAAGATGATCGATCTGAGGCTGTATGAGGAGTTGAAGAGGCAGGCTGTGGAAAGGAGAAACCGAAGGATTGATAAGGGTAAAGGTGAGGATTAAGACTCGGACAGGCACCTCCATCGAGACCTCAGCCATAGCCAACTCAGGATATGGAACCATGGAGCCTGA
>JAGTQJ010000049.1:232-10689 GCA_018396515.1 Candidatus Bathyarchaeota archaeon
AAACCTCGCTTTGAGGCTGGTGGCCCCTCAAACACTCCGTGATGCCAAGGCGAAGGATTATGCCGTCGCGGGCGGCCGCCTAGAGAGGTTCCAAGTGATCCCAAGGGGGATGGAGATCTCGGTGGTGGCCGAGGACAGGGTTGAGGGCCCGGTAGTCGCCGATATGGTGATCTCGAGCGGGGAGGATGAGGTTATCATAAGCGACAAGCTCATAGAGGCATTAAAGATCTCTTTAGAGAGGCCAGCAACCGGCCTTTGGAGGTTCAACGATGAGCCACTGACAAAGATTAGGAGCAGCGTGAGACCTGAGAGATGGATTTAAGCTATTAATGATGGCAACTCAGAGAAGTATCGGTTTCTGGAACGAATCTGCCTAGATTTAAGATATTAAATTTTAAAACCTTTGAGAATCGTGATGAATGCCCGCGGAGCTTAGCCACCTTAAAGCCCTATTCGCAGGCCTAATTTAATCCGATCAGGTCTTCCCTAAGATGGTGGGTTGAGATGATCCTCGTGGGGACCTGCGGTTGGTCGAGGATCTACGAGTTCCTCCACCCATCGAGGCTTAGGGTGGGGGAGTTGAAGGCCTACTCCGAGGTCTTCAAGGCTGTGGAGGTGGACAGCAGCTTCTACAGGTTTCATAGGCCCGAGACCTATAGAGGATGGAGGATGAGCGTGCCTCAGGGCTTCGAGTTCACCTTGAAGTGCCATAGGTCCATAACCCATGAGGCCATGATGAGGCCTACCGATGAGGCCCTCAGGGGGATGGAGAGGATGGTGGAGGCGGCTAGGGCCTGCGGCGCCGGGACCCTCCTACTCCAGACACCGGCAAGCCTGAGGGCCTGTAAGGAGTCATTCAAGAACCTTACAGAGTTCTTCGAGAGGGTCGCAGATGGAGAGATCAGGCTGGCGTGGGAGCCCAGGGGCAGTAGCTGGGAGTCTGGGGGTGGGTTAAAGTTCCTCCGCGAGTTCCTAGAGAGGTTCAAGGTCGTCCATGTGGTCGACCCTTTGAAGGGCTCCCCGGCATGGATGGGCGACACCCTCTACTTCAGGCTCCATGGCCTACCCGGGTACAACTTGGAGTACAGCTACACGAATAGGGAGTTGGAGGCCCTGAGGGAGAAGATCAAGCCCTTAGGGGAGAGGAGGATTTACATCTTCTTCAACAACTACGCCATGTACCGTGACGCCTATAGGTTCAAGAGGCTCGTCGAGGAGGGGGTTTCCCTTCCTTCACCCTTCGGGCCTAGATCGGTCCTATGGGCTCTCCAGGCCTATGAAGATTGGCCCTCCTCTAAGATGGAGCTTATTGAAAAGTGCGGGAGGTGGAGGTGTTGGGTATCCCAAGACAGGAGAGTCCTCCTAGGAGAGATCCTGAAGTATCTGGGGGATGGTGTATATAGTGGCGCCGAGGAGGTTTTTGAAGAGGCCAAGAGGGTATGGGAATTCACGGGCCTCCCATCAGAGGAATTATAAGCCCTGAATGGATCATAAGCCTCACCTGTCTATGAGAAATTTTAGAAAGCGCTATAAGGGGTTGATGATAACCTTCAAGGAGGAGGGTTGAGGTACGGTCTAATATCTGGGGAGAATCTCGAGAGGCTTGAGGCTCTTGAGAACCCCTATGTGGTGGAGATCGTGGAGAGGTTTGTTGATCTCTGTGAGCCTTCAAGGGTTCTTGTTGTAACCGACGACCCCGAGATGATAGCCTACATCCGAAGGATGGCCATAGAGAAGGGGGAGGAGATGAGGCTCAAGATGGAAGGGCACACGGTCCATTTCGATGGATACTACGACCAGGGGAGGGACAGGGCGAGCACAGCGGTCCTCATGCCTGGCGGGAGGAAGCTGAGCTATGGGATAAACACCGTGGACAGGGATGAAGGGCTGAGGGAGGTTTTAGGCCTGCTGAAGGGCTCTATGAGGGGCAAGGACCTTATAGTCAGGTTCTTCTGCCTGGGCCCCACAAACTCCAGGTTCTCCATCGGAGCCCTCCAGCTGACAGACTCCTACTATGTTGCCCACAGCGAGGACCTCCTATACAGGAGCGGATACGAGCAGTTTAAGAGGCTCAAGGGGTCTAAGGACTTCTTCACCTTCATCCACTCCGCCGGGGAGCTAGACGAGAGGGGATGCTCAAAGAACACGGATAAGAGGAGAATCTACATAGACCTCCAAGAAGGGAAGGTATACTCTGTGAACACCCAGTACGCCGGCAACTCGGTGGGACTTAAGAAGCTAGCCCTGCGCCTCGCCATATATAAGGCTAACAGGGAGGACTGGCTGGCTGAGCACATGCTGATCATGGGGGTCAGGCCCGAGGGAAAGAATAGGGTTACATACTTCACAGGGGCCTATCCAAGCTACTGCGGGAAGACCTCAACGGCTATGATACCGGGCCAGACTATTGTAGGAGACGACCTGGCCTACCTCAGGATGGATGAGGAGGGACGCGCTAGGGCTGTGAATGTAGAGTCTGGGATATTTGGGGTCATCGCGGACGTCAACCCCATAGATGACCCTCTCATATACAAAGCCCTCACAACGCCCAGGGAGCTGATATTCTCGAACGTCCTCGTAGCGGATGGGGTTCCATACTGGCTAGGGATGGGTAAGGATGACATCCCGAAGAGAGGCATAAACCACTCTGGAGAATGGTGGGAGGGGAAGAGGGATGCGGAGGGGCAGCTTATCCCCTTCGCCCATCCGAATGCTAGGTATACCATGCGCCTGAAGGAGCTTGACAATGTGGACCCGATGCTGGACGACCCTGAAGGGGTTGTGGTCAGAGGCATCCTATATGGCGGCAGGGACTCCGACACGAATGTCCCGATCCTTGAGGCCTTCGACTGGGAGCACGGGGTCTACATTGGGGCCACCATAGAGTCGGAGACCACGGCTGCAACCCTAGACAAGGTGGGTGTCAAGGCCTTCAACCCCATGTCCAACCTAGACTTCATGGTTGTACCCCTGGGAACCTATATCACCAACCATATCAGGTTCGGGAGGAGGCTTAAGCTCTGCCCAAAGGTCTATGCTACCAACTACTTCCTCAAGCATGAGGGCAGATACACTAACGAGAAGGTCGACAAGAAGATCTGGCTTATCTGGGCTGAGGGGAGGATCCATGATGAATATGAAGCCATAAAGACGCCCGTGGGATACATACCAATGTATGAAGACCTGAAAGCCCTCTTCAAGCAGATATTCCATAGGGATTACTCGGAGGCCGACTACACTATACAATTCTCGATCAGGGTGGATAAGCTTCTAGAGAAGTGCGCGAGAATGGAGGCCATCTACAAGAACGAGGAGGGAATGCCCATGGAGTTCTGGGAGGTTCACAGCAGGATAAAGAAAGGCCTCCAAACCCTAAGGGAAGAGACCGGTAAACCCACAGTGCCCCCATCCTACTTCTCTTAGGTTTAAGATAATCACCACGTTTTTTAATCGGAGATTTTCGATATATTTGAAGTGCTTATCTCTAGATACCAGAGTTTCACCATTGTATATAGATATTGCAGCTATTAATATATCAAATTCGCTTATCACATGACCTCTACATCTGAGCTCAGTATAAAGCTTTGATGCAACCTCACAGGATCCGTGGTTCAACATCAATATGGTTAGATTTAAGATAAGTTCTCTGACCAAGGCGAGATTTTCCCGAGGCCTTGAAGAGATCTCAGCACCCTTTAATAATTCATATACATTGATAATTGTCGTTTTTAATATCTCACCCTGTTTTGGAGCTGATCCAATAAGGCGACAGCCCCTTCACCTCCCTTGAGCAATTCCACCATAATGTCGGTATCTATGCAGACCATCCAGCTAGAACTCCCTAGACCTCACTCCTTCTCTCTCGATCAGAATCTCCCTGAAGACTTTCTCTATATCCTCCCCTACCCACTTACCTGCAAAATAGCTGAGGGGTTTTTTCTCCGAAACCCCCGCGATCCTTATCACAACATCTGAAAATGACTCCCCCTCTCTTTAGCTTCTTAAGGATCCTATAGGCCTCCTCAGAGAGGGAGATGACCTTTGTCATGGCTTATTTCTATATGTATATATGCATATATTAGACTTTTGGTCATAGGCACAGGTATACCACATCCCCATCGTCGACTAGGGATCCTCTTGGAGTCTATCTCTGTGTTAACTTAACGCGCTAATTCCTCAACCTGGGGGCCTTTGGAAAAGTTTTTAATACTCGATTTTTTGAGGTTTAAATTGAGTTGATAATCGTATATATTGAGAATTGATAGCTGAATTAAACAGATAGTTGTGATGACTATCCAGGAAGTGTTACTCTTCTTCAAATCCTTTGAGTTCCACTATCCCGAGCATCTCGGGGTCTAAGGGGAATATAGGTCTCCTTATCCTCTTGAAGGGGAGGCTCGCTAGGCGGGGGCTCGTCAAGCCTGGTGTGTCGAGCTCTATGACCCTCTCCGCTATGGGCTCATGGGAGGCCCTATAGTGCACAGAGGACTTGACGACGATTATCCTCTTCTCAGTGGGCTCTATGCCGAGGCTCCTGTACAGCTGGAGGTCTGTTGGCTGGAGGCGCCTCTCAGCAATTATCAGGTCGATCCCGTCGCACTCTAGGACCACGGTTCTCCCCATCTCCGTCCAGACACCGGTCATCATTGGCCCCTTATGCTGGAACCTTCCATCGCTGATGATCCGGACCCTACCCGTCACCTCAACAGGCTCCCCGTGGAACTGGTCGGTCTTCCCACCCACCCTCAAGATGACCTTGTTTCCAACTCCCGCCTCGATAGCCTTAGCTACTGCTTCTGGATCCCACATTACGGCTAGTACAGCATCCCTTACACCCATCTCGAGCATGGCCTTGAGAACGAAGGTCCCGTCGCTTGGGGCTCCTCCCCCCGGGTTATCCCCAATATCTGCCAGGACATATGGACCCTTTGCCTTCATCGCCTCCCTCAAAGCCTCTCGAACCGTAGTAGGCCTGACGAGGAAGTCTCTTCTTAGGCTCCAGATGAGGTCAGCTATCTCTTGGGCCTTCTCCTCTGCTAGGCCAGCATCATTATTCGTGGTGACTATCACAGCGGCGCCGACATCTTTATGATCAGACCAGGGGAAGCCCCCTGCTACCGTTACATTCGCCACCCCCTCCTCCTTCTCCACGCCACAGGCTCTCTCCATAACGGTTTTCATGGGGTGGCGCCCGGTATATTGGGCTTGGGGGGCCGGCATCATGGGGGGCTTCTTCATAACGCTTGTGGGTTTGAGTTCCCCCTCAAGGAGGGCCTTCATAAGCCTCCCAGCGTCCATGGAGCGCTCATAGCTATCCACATGGGGATATGTATCCCACCCGACGAGGATGTCGGCCTCCCTCAGCATGAGCTCCGTGTAGTTGGCGTGGAAGTCGAAGGTCGATATGATGGGTGCTCCGCCCACCTCCTCCCTGATAGCCCTCAAAACCTCCCCCTCGAGGTCGTCTGAGGACTCCGTCACACCGGCCCCGTGGAGGTGGAGTAGAACCCCATCCAGGTCCCGGTTCTCCCTAATACCCCTTAAAACCTCCCCCAAGAGAGCCTCGAAAGCCTCATCTGTGACCTTTCCGGAGGGGGAGGCACTCGCGAAGATGGTGGGAACGAGGTCAAAGCCATAGGCCCTCGAGGCGTCTATGAAGCCCCCGATGGGGCTCCTAGTCCCAACGTAGAAATCCAGCCCCTCCCTCCCCCTCAGAAGGGCCCTCTCCTCGAACTTCCTAAGGTCAGTAACTATGTTCGAGAAGACGTTGGTCTCATGGGAGATCATACCAGTCAGTATCTTCATCATCCAGCTCTAGCTCCATCAAGAATATATATTTTCCCATTAGTTGATTGAAATTAGCTAAAAAGAGGGATTTTAAGAGAAAAATTATTATGAGACTATTTCATTATTTGCACTGTCCTACCGGTGAGCCTCAGGATTCTGAATTATAAGGTTATCGAATAAATGCGATTCCATTTTAGGACCTTCATGGAATTGAAGTCTGAATATTCAGTTTAATACAATTCTTTGGCTTAAATTTCTCAGTTTTAGGGTAGAAGGGCGATATGTGATGGTCTAGGACTTTTAGAGGAAATGCTGGATTGCTTCCTCGGTCTTCTCAGGCCTTTTTCTCTCTCACGTAATCCAACTATGCGGGTTGGTCGATGTTCAACCATTCGATATGATGTTCAGATATCCTTCACAACCCCCAAAAAACTTAAATATAAAATAGGATCACCACTCGAATTCAGATAAACATGATTCTTTCAGGTAAAAAATTTGAACTGTTGCTAATGGTGATATGTATCGGGCTAGCTTACTTCTACATGAAGAGCGCTGAGAGGAAGGCCCCTAGGTATCGTATCAGGAAGTTCCCGGCCCTGGAGGCGATTGAAGAGGCTGTGGGAAGGGCTGCTGAGATGAACAGGCCGGTCCACTATACCACGGGGATCGGGGGAACTGACGACCAGTATGCACCTATGACGCTGTCAGGTTTGGCCATCCTAGGCAGGGTTGCTGAGGCCTGCGGTAAGGCCGGGGTCTACCTAAGATACACCACGCCAAGGGCGTACCTCGTGCCCGTGTCCCAGGACATAATTAAGGCTGGCTATATGAAGAGTGGGAATCCAGATATGTACTCTCCAGACATGGTGTACTACGTGGGCGAGTATCAGACGGCCTTCATGACCTCCGTCATGGGCTACATCCTGAGGGAGAGGCCCGCGGTGAACATGATATTCGGCGCGACCCTGTGGGAGACCATTAACCAGCTGGGCGCCGGGGCCATAGCGGGATGCATACAGCTGGGGGGAACCCCTAGGCTCTACTACATCCCGATCATGATATGTGTCTGCGACTACCTGTTAATAGGGGAGGAGCTCTACGTGGCAGGTGCGGCCCTCGAGGGCACCCCAGGCTCCATAGGGTACTTCAGGGGTCAGGACCTCTACAAGATACTCCTGATCATCCTCTTCATCTTGGCTGCCGTGGCCTCCACAGCCGGTTTCAACCTGATAGGTTACCTTTCAGCGTGGTGAGATGAGATGAGCTTCCTCAGAAGGATAGAGATCCCCATAATCCTGTTTGCCATAGGCTCCTTGCTCCCGCTTATCGATTATTATACGGGAAACCTATCCGTACAGGCCTCCGAGCTCTTGAGCTGGGTCGTGATACTTGTCACATTCTCCTACCTGATCGGAGTGGTAAACCTCTTCAGGTACCACTTAAACAACATAAGGAAGGGAAGGGATGTTTATTACAGCGTATTAATAATTGGGAGCTTCCTATTTTATCTTGCAATAGCCTATCTGAATAAGAGCGTATATGACTGGATCTTCTCTAAGCTCTACACGCCATTGAGCATGTCCATATCCTCCTTCGTCGGCTTCTACACATACACCGTCTTCCTCAGGGGGGCAAGGCTGAAGTCTCCCACGGCAGTATTGCTGCTTGCTGTCACCATCGTTATATTACTTTACAACACCCCGACGATTCGAGCGCTGTCTCCTCAGATGATCACTATTGGAGACTGGATAAAGAACGTTCCTAACACTGGGGCATATAGGGGGATCTTAATAGGGATGGGGATCAGTATGATCGTCCTCTTCATGAGGGCTATAATCGGCAGAGAACGCTCATATCTGGGAGGTGGATAGGGCTGCAGAGAACCGGTCTTCCGCTGGTGGATAGGGCTGTCTTTATAATCTTCATCATATTGATCGCCATCCCGGCGATCTCCCCCTTGGGGCTCCCGATAAGCATCAGTTCGAACACTGTTGAGGTATACAGGCAGATAGAGGACCTGAAGAGTGGAGACATCGCGATGTGGATAACCGACTTCTCGGTCGGCACCTGGGGGCAGGTAGGTCCGGCTGAGGTGGCGGTATACCGCCACCTCTTCGACCTTATTAGGAGGAAGGGGATAAAGGTGATCATAGTGACCACCTACAGCGTGGATGGCTCCCTTAACGCAGAGAGGATCCTGAGGGAGTATGTAGACACCAAGGGGTTGAAGTATGGCGAGGACTATGTGAACCTGGGCTGGATACCTGGATATGAGACGACCCTGATGGGCATTGCTAAGGACTTCCAGAGCATCGTCAAGACTGATGCCTATGGAACCCCCATCGATAAATTGCCCATGCTCAGAAACGTCCGATCCATCTCCGACATAGCCCTGATCGGCTTCTCCACCTCGACGAGCCCGGACCCATACCCCAGGCAGCTTGGAGGTTACGGCAAGCCTTTGATAATCAACACGCTCATCGCGACGGTCCCTTGGACGCTTCCATATTATGAGAAGAGGCTTATAACGGGGTATATAGGGGCTGAGAGTGATGCGGCGGGGTATGAGAAGCTCACAGGGATGCCCGGAGAGGGCCTAAGAACCCTCGACGCCCAGACCCTATCCCACATATACGGGGTCGGACTGATAATCATCGGGAACATCTGGTACTTCACGAGGAGGAGGGGTGGTGGTAAGGGTTGATAGACGCGCTTGTCACGAGCATAGTTATCCTCATGGCTTGGTCCTTCCTCTACAGGGAGAACATATTTTATAGGATAGGGGAGGCTCTGCTCGTCGGCCTAGCTCTGGCTATATCGGTTAAGGTGGGCCTAGACGTGCTCTTTAACAGGATATACATCCCTATCGTGGTAAAGCAGCAGTGGCTCAGCCCGACACTGATAGCGGTGGCCCTCGGCCTCATGATGTATACCAGGTTCTCCAAGAGCCTTTGGTGGGTTAGCCGGTGGCCCATAGCCCTCCTCTCAGGAGCCGGCCTAGGGGTCGCGATGAAGGGAGCCGTAATGGCCCAGATAGTAAGGCAGCTCGACATAGGAAGCCTATTCACCAAGGACATTTTCACCGGCATTAATAACCTCATCCTCTTGGTGACAGCCATAACATCCCTAGCATACTTCCTCTACACCTTCGAGCATAAGGGCGCCTTAGCCCCTGTCGCAAAGTTAGGGATCTACTCCATGATGATCTGCTTCGGAACCACCCTCGGCCTCTTCCTCATGTCCAACATAGGCTTCGCGATATCACTGATACCTAACGTAGTCCGCCCACCCGGCCTCTACGCCTCGATAGTCGCAATAATACTGATAATAGTGGACAACCTTATAAAAAAGGAGTAAAATAGAGACATCATCTACCATATTTTTCCATATTTTCACCATAATGGATTATTAATTCTTTAAAGGATTAGTTAAATTTATATTTATCATATCTTCATCCATTCCGGATAACCTCTAAGAATATGAAGGGGGGAAGGATGCCGGAACAATATTTATCCATTTTAGCTCTAATCTCGGGTTTACTTCTAGCCTCCTTCATCCTCAGCCTGGGCCTGGAGAGATTGAGGATGCCAAGCCTACTCGCCCCGCTGCTCATAGGCGTTTTATTCCAGATGCAGTTCTCCTCCTCATGGCTTGCTGAAGCAGCATCTGGGGAGGCCTTCCATACCATGGCCCAGCTCGGGATAATATTCCTCCTCTTCCTGGTCGGGCTCAGATTGGAACTCGACACCTTGAAGGGATTGACATATCATATAGCCCTGCTATCGGCTCTGAACCTGGGGTTCTCCACACTCCTCGGCCTTCTAGCCCTAGGTTACTATGGATATCCCCTCCCCATCTCAGCTATCGTATCGACGGCCCTGGCCACAGTGGCGGAGGCCACCATAGCACCGGTGCTGGATGAGCTGGGGGTTATAAGGACCAGGGCGGCCAACCTCATCCTTGGGCCTGGGGTGGTTGACGACGTAGCAGAGGTTATTCTCGCCTCATTGGCCTCCCTGATGGTTGGCTATGGAGCGGCTCCGGTGAGCCCATCCTTCATGGCTCTTGGCCTTGTTGATCTCATACTCCTAGCACTGATCTTCTCCAAGTTTGTTCTTCCCTTCATATCGCGGGTGGAGGGGGGGTTGAGGGACCCTGGCCTCTTCCTCATGATGTCTTCCACAGCCCTACTCTTCACATTCGTATCTCAGTTCTTCGGCCTCGGCCTCCTCCTAGGCTCCATCACGGCGGGGTTAACTTTCCAGGTCTCCCTGAGGCCGCTGGGCCAAGAGGATAGGATTCTCAAGCCTCTCGCAGCCATGGCGTATGGACTCTTAGGGCCTCTCTTCTTCTTCGAGATCGGTTTGGGAATGAGCCTTTCAAGCCTGACTGGGAACATCGCCTTGACCCTTCTCCTACTATCGGCCAACTTCTTCGGAAAGCTTCTGGCGGCGCTGATAGTTGGCAGGATGGCGGGGCTGAACTATAAGGCCATAACGGTGATTGGACTGGGGCTGAGCGCGAAGTTCTCCATGGGGATCATACCTGTACAGATACTCTACTCAGCAGGGTTGATAGACCAGCAACTCTTCACATCATTCATAGCCGTCTCAGTGGCAACCACGATGATCATCCCATTCACATTATCCTATATAATAACTAGGTGGAAG
>JAGTQJ010000050.1 GCA_018396515.1 Candidatus Bathyarchaeota archaeon
TGTTTTTCAGGCTTAAATAAGAATTTTATTGGCGATGGTACATGGAACTTCTATAAAAACAAGGGAAGCTGTTTTATTAGAATTGCAATGAAGGATCTTGACGCCCAGATGAGAACCTTTGAGTTTTTAAAGGTTTTAGGTTTACCGATGGAAAAATTCGAAATTAGAACATATAAGGTGAAGGCTTCAGATCTATTAAAGATTGATTCATGGAGTAAAAAAATTTATGATATAATATTAGACATTATAGAAAATAGAGGAAATTCTGTTGATTTTGCAAAAGGTTTTCTTTCAGGAATTTATGACGCTGAAGGTAGCTACTCAAATGTTTTAAGAATTTGTAATCATGATGAAAGCATTATAAAAGATGTTAAGATGTATGGTAAATTTTTGGGTTTCAATTTTGTCGAAGAAGAAAGAGGGGTTAGGTTGTTGGGAGAATTAAATGAAGTAATTAGGTTTTTCATTATTACAAATCCCATAGTGAAAAGAAAAAAAGAGAAAATATTAAATAAATCATTGAAAAATGCTATAGATGAAGATGTTGAAATAGAAAAATATGGAGAAGAACACGTGTATGACATAACAACCACGAGCGGGACCTTCATCGCAAATGGTTTCTTAACCCATAATTGCTGGGCCAGGAGCTATGCTAAGAGGCTTGCCTCCATGGGCGTCGAGCCCTATAAGACCCACCTCTTTGAGCCTGCTTTCGCTGAGTGGAGGCTGAGGCAGAGGTTCAGGGATGGGGGAACCGTCTTCGTCTCCGATATGGGGGATATGTGGGGGGACTGGGTTCCAGGGGAGTGGATCGAGAGGGTCTTGGAGGTTGTGAGATCCAAGCCCAAGACGAGGTTCTTCTTCCTCACCAAGAACCCTAAGAGGTATCTGGAGTACGAGGACCGTCTCAGCGAGAACATGGTCCTGGGAGCAACCATAGAGACGAACAGGGATTATGGGTTGACGAGAGCCCCTACGCCCAGAAAGAGGTATGAATCCATGGCCCGGCTGAGCTGGCCATATAAGGTTGTGGTGGTGGAGCCCATCCTGGACTTCAATGGGGAGCTCTTGGACTGGATATGCGAGATCTCCCCGATGATGGTCTACGTGGGCTACGACAACCACGGCAACAACCTCCCGGAGCCGAAGATGGCCAAGACCCAGATCTTACTAGAGGCCCTGAACAACATCACAGACCTTAGGGTGAAGACCATAAGAAAGGCCTGGCATGAAACCTGAACTTTAAGCCCGACGACAAATCAGCATTTCTTGGATCAGGATTGACTCTAGATATTGTTTTAGATGAGTCTATCGTGGGAGAAAAGCCTTATAATATACCTTAATTATCTTTATTTTCGTGGTAGACCTTGGCTAGGGTTCAGGTCAATTTGAAGCTTGATGAGGGGATTGTCAGGGAGGTGGAGAGGCTGGTGGAGCAGGGTTGCTTCCGCACCAAGACCGAGGCCTTCGTAAAAGCATTACAGCTGTTGATAAGGGCCCATAAAGCTGGGGAGCTGATTAAAAGGTTCGATGAGGTTAGAGAAGCGACGGAGGAGGCGCCGAGCCTAACCGAGGCCGTGATCGAATCTCATGAGGAAGAGGATCTAATTTGAGCCTTAAGGTATGTGTGGACTCCTCTGTGGTCGTGAAGTGGTTCAAAAAGGGAGAGGAGCATGAAGGGGAAGCATTGAGGCTTAGAGACGAATCCCTGTCATCAAAGACCTACCCAATCATGTGTGAATGGGTATATCTGGAGGTTGTGAGAGCCCTCGTGAAGGCTGGATACCCGAAAGGGAAGATAGTTGAGGCCTATAAAATCCTCAAAGAGATGGCGGAGTTGGGCTTTATCAAAACGGTGCCTGTACAAGAGCTGCTGGAAAAGGCGAAAGAGCTTGAAATTGAACTGAACCTCTACGCCTCTGACGCAGTAAACCTAGCAACCGCCATCATAAACTCGGAGAATATGCTAACAGAGGATAAACACCTACTTCAGGATAATGTCAGAATCTATGTTGAGAATCTGGGCTTGAAAATCATGAGCTTGAAGAATCTCACCTTAAGGTAAACTGAGCCCCATATTCCGAGAATTTTTACTATTATTGGTTCTGCAATTTCTTTATGCAAAGTTATGTGTTAGGGTTAGCTGAGTCTTCGAGTTCACCATATAGTCCTTATGTGCTGTTCTTTAGCCATGATCTGGAAATCCTTATCTCCTGATAGGATTGGAGACTGCCACTCTCTGGTTATAGTGGGACAGGCCCCTCCTATAGCGCCGGTTTCCCCTTCCCATTTCCCTTAGGGATCTAGGGCGTATTTTTGTTTATAGAAATTTTAGTATTCCTTCTCTGACTATGGGGTCGCAGGTTCTGTACATCTCATCGATTTTCTCTATTAATCCTTGATCTACCAGATTTCCTATTATTGTTGAGAGGGTGTTGTTTGGGATTCTACCTAATCTTGATTCTATTCCTCTCTTTATCTCTATCCATCTCGCATTTCCCAAGTTGGAGATGATCTTCAACGCCTCCTTATATCTTGGCTCCGCTACTCCATAGATCTTCAATGCGTTGCTGACCTCGTTAGCCGCTAACCTCGAGGCTCTCTCAAAGATCCTTTCTATGGGTTCATGGGTCCTTGTGGAGGCGTATCCGAAGTAGGTGAGCCAGCCTATTATCCCGTCAAACCTCTTTAAGGCGTCCTCTATCACCTCTTGGGGCATCTTGACCCCCTCCTGTTCAAACCCCTTCATCAGGAACTCTCTCGCCTTCTCCACTTCGAGCTTCTTCAACCTGACCTCTATGTATGGCCTGCCGAAGAGGGGTGCATCGGGCTCTTGGAGCCTAAGAAACCGGTGTAGAAGGCCTACTTGAGACCCTGAGACTACAACCTTAAGCTTCTGGTGATCATACACATAGGCCAGAATGCTGTCAAGCCTATGGCCCATCCTCCTAAGCTCCTGGGCCTCATCCAGAACTAAAACCCTCCCATCCAAATTCTCCAAGAGGCTCAGGAGGCGCCCCTTACTCCTCTCCCTGAATCTCACGCCGAAGCTCCCGATGCTTATCCCCTCCACGCCTCTGAGAAGACCCCTAGCCCAGGATCTCCTGGAGAGCTCCTCTTCAAGAAGCTCCATGAAGGAGTTAATGGATATCTTGCCCTGTGGGAGGAGCCTGCAATCTATGAATATATAAGCCTGCCTAGCCTTGCTCAGCCCTGTGAGGATGAGGGAGGTCTTCCCATACCTCCTCAGGCCCGAGACCACGATAAACCTACCATATTTTATTGCCTCGAGGAAGAGCTGGAGCTCCTCCTCCATGTCGAAGAAGTCCTCTATATTGGATTTTGGTTCAGGGCTGAAGTATGGCATAGTTACCCCCCTAACATAGTTACCCCCCTAACTTCTAACTTATAACCTTGACTGAGGCCCAAAAGAGGGTGCGAAGAGGTTTCTAGGCGAGGCGGGGGCCGGGGCTTTTCATCGGGAGGTCTTATCCCCCTGACCTCAATGAAGAGGGGGGCGCTTCCTTAGGGATGGCTTCATAGACGCCGCTGAGGAGTATCTGGAGCGATGGTTAGCCCGAAAAACGACCCGGCCCATCATCTAGAAGAGGATGAACTGAATGTGATGTGCGCATTCAGGGGGATGGGGTGGACCCATATGTCCAGACCAAGATTGAAGATCGACCCCGACCTTTATCGATAAGAGGGGTTCGGCCTTGATCTTTCAAAAACTCCTTGAATATGCCCTGAAATGGGTAATAGGGGCCTTAGAAACAGGTTACTTGAGAGAGAGGCTAAGAGAGAGCCTCGGGCGGGATTCGAACCCGCGGCCAACAGCTTACAAGGCTGCCGCTCTCCCAGGCTGAGCTACCGAGGCATCCATCTTTGGGATCTTGCTTTCCTGTATATTTTGGTTTCTGAGGGGCAAAGCCGATTTTGGTTCAAGTATTTGGGATCCCTCCTACTCTGGTTTTGATGAGATCGGGCTGATCTATAGCAAGGTTTATTTTTTGGAGCTGGGGCCTTACCCTCGATCTATATGAGCGTCGTTGTCACTAGGCTGGAAGGGATGAAGTTTAAGGCTGAGGCAGACGGCCTCGAGGTGGTCTCTGGGAGGGTTAGGGAGGATGCCCCCCTAGAGGGGATGACCCCCGGGAGGCTATTGACGGCCTCCCTCGGGCTCTGCACCGCCATGACCATAGCAGGCTACTGTGAGAAGAGGGGGGTAAGGGCCGATGGCCTTAAGGTTGTCGTGGCCGCCAAGACGGATAAGGCGGTTGGGAGGGCTGTGGCCTTCGATGTGGAGATAAACATGGGTAGACCCCTGACTGAGGAGGAGAGGAAGGTGGTTCTTGAGGCCGCTCAAAGCTGCTATGTCGGGAAGACGCTGCTGGGCTCGCCGAGCATCACTCATAGACTTGTCGAGAATTCGTGAATTGATGATAAACCTCGATTTTCTATGATAGTTTTTGTTTTGATGTTGAGTAGTAAATTACTGTGGAGTACCCTGTTAGGTAGATGAACAGGGTTGATAGCACGGATAGGATCTGGTTCTTTACCGCTAGGATTATCCCTATAACTGTGACCGAAAGCATCAGCATCTCCGGGAGTGGGAACCTCCCGATGGGTGTGTGTGTTTTTGATATCCTCTTCCTCCCCCCCTCTATGTTGTATTTGGGTGTTGTCTTGAACTCCAGCCTCTTCGAGAGGAGGCCCTTCAACATCGATATGGTGAGATGGGCCGAGAGGCCCACGCCGACGGCGGCCAGCAGGCCCAGGTAGGGGAGCTTCTCCCTAAGGCTCATATCCTGGAGGATGACGGTTGAGGAGTATAGGGTTGAGGCCCCTAGGGCCCCTATGGAGAAGAGGATGCTGAAGGGGGTCTGGAAGAGGGGGCTTGGGGCCCTGTTCAGGATGAGGAGAAGGACCAGTAGGATGATGGTTATCATCATGATGGGGAAGATCAGGTAGTTTGTCAGGTGAAGTGTGGCTTCAAGCTTCTGATATAGGGTTAGATGCGCCGACCTCCAGACATCCCCCAATAGCCTCCTGGCGCACTGGAGGCTCCCCACAGCCCATCTCGACTGCTGGTTCTTGAAGTCCAATATGTTGATGGGGACCTCCCCAGGAACGACCACATCCCTCAGATACCTCGACCCCCAACCCCTTATCCTCATCCTGTAGCTCATGTCCAGGTCCTCGGTGAGCATCTCGGGGCGCCAACCCCCCACATCGAGGATGGCCTCAGTCCTCAGGACACCCCCTGACCCGTTGAAGTTTATCACCATGGACATGGCCTCCCTCCCCGCCTGCTCCACCATGAAGTGGCCGTCTATGGCTAGGGAGATCATCTCGGTCACCCCATTATAGCCCCGGTTTAGGTGGCCGAGCCTAGCCTGGACGAAGCCCAGCCTCGGATCCTCCTCGAGGTGGGAGACAACCCTCTCTAGGAAGTCTGGGGGAGGGACGAAGTCAGCGTCGAATATGGCTATGTACTTTCCATGGGTGTATTTGAGGGCGTTCTGGAGGGCCCCGGCCTTGAAGCCCTTCCTATCCCTCCTCCTCAGGACATGGATGTTCAGGCCCTCAGACCTGAGAGCCGCCACCTCTGAGTCTATTATGCTCGAGGTCTCATCGGTGCTGTCATCCAGGACCAGGACCTCAAGCTTGTCCCTAGGCCAGTGGAGCCCCGCCACCGACCTGAGCAGTCTAGACACGACGTATCTCTCGTTGTAGATGGGTAGCTGAACGGTCACCATGGGATGGTTCACTATGGGCCTTCCTCCCCCAACCCTATACCTCAAAGCGCCGTAGAGGAGGAGGAAACAGTTGTATCCATGGGGCAGTAGAAGGAGGGAAAGGAGAAAATGCATGAGGGGGAGGGCCATATCGAACAATGCAGCACAGCCCCTTTATCAATCTAACAGATAAGAAGATTAATAGTTAAATAATTAACTCTTAAAGGCCTCCCTTCATCTTCCCCGTTAAACCATGATTCCAAGGTCCCCTTTGAACCTTACACGGCGGCGTCGCCTACAATGTGCCCAAACATGAAAGGGTTTGTTAAGGTCAGAGCTCTGCCCCGAGCTTTCCCTGGGCCGCCATCCCCAGCCTCAGGCCCTTCTCCTCCTTCTCCTAAAGAGTATGCCCACGAGGATGGCAGACAGCCCTACCGCTCCTAAGATGAATAGGGGGTGCCCTAGGATCCCCGGGCCCCTCTGGGCGGTCTGGGTCTGGGTGGCTGCCTGAGCTCCGACCTGTATAGGAATGGTCAGGGTGATGGTGTAGGGTGTTCTGAGGTTGTCGAGATAGCTCAGATGGATGGGGAGCTCAAAGGCCTTCTCGGTGGTGTTCTCCATCTGGAGGTTGACGGTGAAGGTCGTGGGAAGGTTGGCCTCTATGTTGCCTATATACACAGACCTAGGCCCGAAGGCCCTCAAGGGGAGGCCTTGGATGGAGGGGACCGCGTATGCGGCGTAGGCGGTTGAGGTTCCGGTGTTGGTGACGGTGAGGGTTATGGAGAAGGCGGAGCCCGGCCTGGGGTTGGATGGGATCACGGCCATGTCGGTTAGGGATATCTCTATGAGACCCCTCAGGAGCATATTGAGCCTCCAGCTCTCGCTCTCCACCACCTCAGACCCCTCCTTGAGGTATGTGGCTGTGACGGTCAGGGTGGTGGTCGCGGCGGTGGCCGTGGCTGGGACATAGACCCTCGCCTTAAGGGTCTTCTCCTCCCCTGGGTCGAGATGGTCTATCTTGAACCTAGATTCTCCGAAGACCTTCAGCGTGGCATCAGGTGATAGGTCTATCCTGATGTCGTTTAGGCCTCTATCCCCTGAGGCTCTCACCCTCAGGTGGAGGTCTCCGCTCTTCCCTATTGTCAGCTCCTCGGGCTCCACAGAGATGGATAGTGGGGGGATGGAGACCACCCCTTTGACGAGCAGGTTCACCCTTTGAGCCTCGCTCTGGACCGCTCTGAGACCCTCATCGTAGAATGTGGATGTCAGGATCAGGGTAGCTGTGGATGGGGCTGTTAGGGGGGCGTACACCCGGACCATTATGCTGCTGTTCCCCTCAGGCTCAAGGCTTCCAAGCTGGAGTATACTCGTCCCCAGGATCTTAACGGGAGCCTCCGAGGAGAGCTCAAGCCTCACATCCCTCAGATTTTGCGCCTTCACGTTAAACATCTTGATGTGGAGGGTTGTCTCCCTACCCGCGGTGAGCTCCTCAGGCCTCACTTCATAGGATATGGAAGGCATCTGGATCTGGCTCCTAAGCCTAAGGTTGAGCCTCTCCTCCTCGCTCCTGTAGACCCTTAACCCCTCATCATAGTATCTCAGGACAGCTGAAAGCGTCGCCGTTGTCGATGTCGCAGTCGATGGGACATAGACCTCGATCCTGACCGACAGGGCCTCCCCAGGCTCAAGCCCCTCGGAGTAGAAGTGGGTCTCCCCGAATAATCTCAGGTTCGCGTCCGGTGATAGATCCACCCTAACCTCCGAGAGCCTGCTCTTTCCTGTGTTGATCATCGTCAGGTTGACCAGGGTGCTCTCTCCTATCTGCAGCTCCATAGGCTCCACCTTCAGCTTAAGAGGCGGCGTATAGGCTGTGGGTCTCAGGTTGAGCATAACGCTCCTGGTGAAGTTGTAGGGCGTGTTTCTAGGACCCACACATGTCACCACAAGGATGAGGGGGGCCAGGCTGCTCCTCAGCTCAGGGGGGACGTATACGTTGAGGTTCATGGGCCTGGCCGCCCCAGGCTCCATCCTACCAAGGCTGACCTCCCCGAATAGCTCCGCTGAGATCGCGTTAGAGTAGGCCTCAACCACCCTCACATTCTCCGCGGCCCCATCCCCCTCGTTGGTCAGGGTGAGGGTGACCAGCTGGCTCCCCTCTGTTAGAGGAGGCCCCTGAGCCCTGACCTCTATCCTGGGTTTACCGGAGACCTCTATGTATAGCTCCAAGGCCTCCCTCCTCCAGCGGGATAAGGCGTCGATGTAGTAGTCGAGCTCGAGGCGGGTCGGGTAGGCTCCCAATGAGGCCTCCCTGGATATAGTGATGGGGAAGGCCAGCCTCACAATCGATCCTGTGGAGACCGCCCCGCTGTAGTAGGCCTGGGCCTTGCTCCCCCCGCCTACAGGGATGAAGCCATAGGGTAGGGAGAGCTCAGCTACGAGGTTCCTGACGGTATAGAGATGTTCATATCTTAGGAAAACGCTCAGGATGGCCGTATCCCCCGGGGAGACCTCGCGGGGGAGCTCCTCCCCCCAGTAAACCCTGAGCAGATTGAAGTAGCTGCTCTGCTGGGACTCCACGAGTTGGAGCTGAGGCCATGGAAACACGGCGAGGAGGATCAGGACCAAGAGGCCTCTTCTCGAGATCATCAGCCGATCCCACACCCACAACCAGCATATAAATCTGTCTATAAATTGTTCTTGTGAAATTTCTAATAATTCATTTTACAGAAGCATCCTATTAGATCATATTGGATTATAAGCACGAATATAAGGGTTTAATACATCTTCATAATAGGTTTTTATCATTGAAAGCGTGTGTTATCCTATTTCTTCCATGTCTTAACATGTATAGAAATTTCTGGGACTTTTTTATATAGATAATCATCTGCAGTTATAAGTTTTGTCTCATATTTTTCAGCTATTGCTATAAAGGTGGCATCATAAAATGTTATGTTTTTGCTCTCTGATAAATAGCATATCTTCCTCAAAAGGTCATCGTCGGAAAAGACATTTATAAGGTTGATCTTCAAATCCATGAATTTCTTTATGAAGAGATATGCCCTTTCATGATCAATCTGCGGGTGTTTCCAAAACACATTTCCCAACTCATATATAAGCAATTTTGGAGCTAACAATTTCAAGTATCCACTAACATGTCCCTCGAAAATCTCTCTTGCCCTTTCAGAATAATCCTCCTTTATAAATAGCTTCGCGGCCACAGAGGTATCTATCACATAACTCACATTGTCTCCCTCATTTTACGTATAACCTCTGTGCTGTCAAAGCCCACCTCGTTCCCTTGAACCATATTCGCCTCCACCCACCTTAATGCCTCCTCAGATTTTTTCCTTGCTAAAGCCTCCATCATGGCCTCCCTGGCGAATTCTGAGACCTTGAGGCCGAGCGCCTCTATCTCTCTCTTAACCCTTTCGGGTATCCTAACAGCTACTACGACAGTCCCACCCATCTCTGTCATTGTTTACATTAAACAAAAATTTAAATGTATTGCTTTATTGTTTTCAATAGGTTTACATTAGTTCGCTGAAGGTTACATCAATTAATTTAATCAACTTACTTAGAAGATATTTGGCATATTATTCGACTTAAAAAGGCGATAGATGTAATTGGTGAAGTGGGATATCAAGAATTATTTTTAGATTGAATATCTAGATTTTTAGAAATATTCTTAAAAGAAGTCGATATGGAAATTGAGAGAAATATTAAAATTAAAAGGAATTAATTATTTAGCTTGGTTTAATGTGATTAGATATTTAAAATTTTTTATTAAAATGTTAAAAAAAATGGGGGTTTAACCCCTTTCTGGGGCTCTCAGCCTGCTATCTTCCTGGTTATCTGGATTACGCCCACTATGGCCGCGATTGCGGCTATTAGGGCCAGTATAACCGCTGCGTAGAGGGTCCCTGACATGGCCTCGACGGCCGACTTGGCTCCAGCTGCGGCTGAAGCGGCGTCAGAGGCGCTCTTCTTTGCGGCTGCCAAGTCGCTCTTGAGGGCACTGGTTTCGTTCTTCAGGGTTCCGAGATCCGACTTCAAGGGTTCTAAGGCCTTCGATATATCGTCTGTGGTTAGGGGCTTGAGGTCTACCGTGAAGGTCTTCAGGGCTGCTCCTGAGCCCTCATACTGCTCTGAGGTGTGGCTTGCGCTGACCACTAGGGCATATGTTCCAAGTTTGGCTGTCGATGGGATGGTGAGGGTTATCTTGTATAGGCCTGTTCCAACCTTGCTCACCGATGGCGTGATTGCAGTGGGGCCATACGCTGTGGAGGTCAGGTTCGCATCTATAACCTTCCCCTGGTATGATGTCAGAGCGTAGAGTTCGGCCGTGTCGCCTGGGTAGTAGACCGCCCCTACATCTATAGATACCGTTAGGGTTATCGTGGTTTTTGGTGGAACCACTGGGGCTCCCTCGAACTCGAAGGTAGCCTCACTGGTTGTTCCCATGTAGACAGCCTTAACGGTCCATACCCCTGATGGATCTGTGTCCTTGAAAACCATAACGGTGGTGGAGTATGTCCCATCAGCGGCTGGGGTTGCCTGCCCGAATGCTTTCGGCTCATTCAGCGGGCTGTATACTATTATGCTGACATCCTGACCCGGCTGGACTGGGGAGACCACTCCCCTGACCACTAGGGGCTGTCCAGGCTTGTATGATGCCTTGTCTGTCGTCACCGTCACGGTCACGGCGTATGCGGTAACTGGTAGGAGCATCAGGAGCATCAGCGCCGTCAACGCGACTGCATTACTTTTCAGGTCCATCTTCGTTGCCCCCAGGGGTCTATGATACCGTGATGGTGAATGTCGTTGGTGGAGCTAATGCTGTCGGTGTGGTCAGGCTGCTCCATACGTAGATGGTGACG
>JAGTQJ010000051.1:0-155 GCA_018396515.1 Candidatus Bathyarchaeota archaeon
AGCATCAGGATGGAGCCCTTCTCGGAGATCATCCTCGGGAGGCTGGGGGTGAGGGCGATCATAGGGAAGGGGGGATGGGGGATGGAACCCTCTCCGCCCTTAAGAGGTATAATGGGGTCTATCTCATCTCCCCACCTGGCTGCGCCGTTACTCAG
>JAGTQJ010000051.1:186-5892 GCA_018396515.1 Candidatus Bathyarchaeota archaeon
ACTGGCTGGACCTAGGGATACCTGAGGCCATGTGGGTTCTAGAGGCGGAGGATTGGGGGCCCCTAATAGTCGGCATGGACTCCAAGGGCGAGAGCATATTCAGAAGGGTCAGGGAGAGAGCCATGAAAAGGGTCTCAGAGCTATTCGGTGAGAGTGAAGATGGATGAGGAGGATCGATGAGGCATCCCTCTTAGAAGTCGCCTATGAGATGGTCAAGAGGAGCTGCACTGGGATATCTCCGGACGCCATGAGGCTCCTAAGGGATGCATGCCAGAGGGAGAGAGACCCCGCGGCCAGGAGGCTTCTGGAGGCCATGATCGAGAACGCTGAGCTGGCCAGTGAGATGGGAAAACCCGTATGCCAATCTCCGGGCTACCCAACCCTATATGTGATGATGGGAGGGGATATGAGGATCGATGCTGACATCCGCCGAGTATTCCAACGGGCCATAGTCAAGGCGACGGGGGATGGTTATATGAGGCCGAGCATGGTCCACCCCATAAGCAGGAGGAATTCTGGAGACAACTCAGGGCTGGGGGTTCCAGACCTAGAGATCGATCAAGACCCGGGGGTGGACCATGCCAGGTTCATAATCAGCTTCAAGGGATGCGGTGCAGAGCTAGCCAATGTTCTGAAGGTTCTCACACCTACACAGGTTGGAGAGGAGGGCTCGGGAATAAGGAGGCTCGTCCTTGAGATCGTAGTGGAGGCTGGGGGGATCCCATGCCCACCAGTCGCCATAGGGATTGGGATCGGAGGACAGACCCACACAGCGGCCAAGCTGAGTAGGAGAGCCGTCAGCATCAGAGAATGGACCGATATAAACCCCGATGAGGAGCTTGCCTCGATGGAGATGAGGCTTCTTTCACAGGTCAACTCCTTGGGCATAGGCCCCGGGGGGATTGGAGGAGACACCACGGCCTTGACTGTGAAGGTCGAGATGGTGAGCACCCACACGGCCATATGCCCAGTGGCCATAAACTTCCACTGCTGGACCGCGAGGAGGAGCGGAGCAAAGATCTATCCAGATGGGAGTGTAGAATACCTGTATACTTGATGAAATCCGTGGCGATATATTTCTTGAGTCAATGAAAATAAATGTTTAGGAGGTGGGGAAAGACAAGATTCATAGGTTTAAATTTAGATCATCCAATTTGGTTGAGTAGCTTTATGAGCTTGATAGAGAGCCTTGAGAGGCTTGCCCTAGCCCATGGTCCTCCGGGTCGGGAGGATGAGGTGAGAGACCTTATCGCAGGGGATCTCTTAGGAACGGCGGATGAGGTTCTGGTGGATAGGATGGGGAACCTGATAGCTGTGAAGGGTGATAGGGGGCCTAGGGTGATGCTATGCGCCCATATGGATGAGGTCGGGTTTGTGGTGAAGCATATCGACGAGGAGGGTTGGATCTGGTTCGAGGCCCACGGAGGGATAAATGAGAGGCTCCTCCAAGGCCAGAGGGTATCCATCCTCACGGATGAGGGGAGGGTCGACGGGGTTGTGGGGGCGAAGGGGAGGCACCTCACAACGGAGGAGGAGGCTAGCAGGGTGACGCCGATCAGGGAGATGTGGATAGATATCGGAGCCCGGAGCAGGGGTGAGGCTGAGGAGCTCGGGGTGCAAGTGGGAGACCTGGGAACCTTCGAGAAGAGGTTCAGCAGGCTGGGGAGGGGAGACCTCGTCTGCGCGACCTCGATGGATGACAGGGCAGGCTGCCTAGCCTTAATCGAGGCTTTCAAGAGGCTTAGAAGCCAAGAGGCCGCCGTGTACGCAGTCTTCTCCGTCCAGGAGGAGGTGGGCTGTAGGGGGGCCATGACTGCGGCGTTCCGCCTGGAGCCCGACATAGCCCTCATCATAGATACGACCTATGGGTTGGATCCAGCAACAACACCCAAGGAGACTAGGTTGAGGATCGGCGAAGGCCCCTCGATCAGGGCTCTTGAACGCTCAAGGGCCTCGATGATGGGGCATGTGGTCAACAGGAGGATCTTCAAACTCCTAGTCGAGACCGCGGAGGAGGAGGGCATACCCCACCAGACGGAGGTGACCACCATGGCCGTAACCGATGCCGCGACGGTCCATCTATCAAGGGCTGGAATCCCCACGGGGGAGGTGCTTATCCCTCGAAGGTACTCCCACTCGCCCATCGAGGTCGCATCTATGAGGGACATAGAGAACTCGGCTAGGCTGATCACATCTTTCGTTGATAGGATCGACTCCAAGTTGATTGGAGGACTAGAGAGGAAACTTAAATAGGTACATAGAACGAAGGGATAAACATCTCCAAAATCATTCCTCAAGAACCCCTGTTTGTCCCTTCGACCTCCAATGGGAACAGGATCGAATACAAAATGTAACGAAAAAGTTTATTAGCAACTTTCTAATTTTATTTTTTAGAGTAAAATGGTTAATAAATTTAATCCTTTTTTATTTCTAATGTTAATTTTGCCTCTTTCATTAATCTTCATACCGATTAAAGTCTTTGCCATAGAGTTTGATCCTCTAGTATGGCATGACTATGAGTATTTTAATAGGGGACTAGATCCTGGCGAATGCTTCAATTCTACACGCGAGTCTTATGCAGTTTCTGTTCATATTAGCACATTATCTCCTTCTGGATATAAATTGGATGTGACGATATATGTAAATGGTATTCCAAAATGGAGAGGTCAATTAGGAGCTGGTGAGAGTTCTCCAACTATAACCTGTGATGACCAATATACTACCGTACATATAGCTAACCCTAATGGTAATCCATTCTTTAAGTTTCAGGATATATTGATTGGGTGATGCATTGAGTTTTATGGCAGATTTTATCTTTTCATTTATAAACGGATGAAGGTGTTTAGTAATATGTCCATGAAATGGATAACTGGAGCCTTGATAATTTTAGTCGTTTTAGGTTGGGGGGCATCTACACTTCTTATGGTTAGAATTGATAGGCTTAATAATCAGCTCCAAGTTTTAAATATGGAAAATGAGCAGCTAAAAAAAGAGATATCTTTTTTGAATAAGAAGTTGATGGAAAATATGACTATCAATATAGGGGTTACAGCAATATCCGACGACGATTATTATGTAACTGAAAAGTTTTTTAAAGAAGTTGTTGAAAAAGATATAAATGAATATTGCAATAATTTAGGTTATAATGTTAAATTCAATTTTATTGTTAGAAATAATAGGGAGAATATAAGTTTAGTTTTAGATAATCTTCAGGAGTTTAAGAAGATGGGCATTGACATAGTTATAGGTCATCCTTGGTCCAGTCATACCTACATGAGTATGCCATATGTTGAGGCGAATGGGATGCTCCTATTCAGTCCATCGGCGAGCTCTGCTCAGTTGGCGAGAGGTGGAGACCGCCTTCTAAGGCTTTGCCCTGATGACTTGAGCCAGGCTCGAGTCTTGGCTGAGGCGCTACGAGACAGGGGCATAGATGCCATCATCGTCATTCAAGCAGAGGGGGAGTTCGAGGACGATCTCTTCAATAGGTTAGAGTATGAGTTCACCCGTCGCGGTGGGATGAGCCTGGAGAGGATTCTGATCCCCGAACCTCTCTGGGAGGCTAACATCACCAGCTATTTAGATGGTGCTAAGGTGATCGCCCAAAGGTTGATCGGAAGCTTTGGCCCTAAGCATGTGGCTGTCCAGATCATAGGCGCTGACCAGCTCTGTAAGCTATTAAAAGAGATTAAAAAATATCCGATCCTCTATGGTCTGCCCTGGTTCGGGATCCATTATACAGCAAAAAACAGGTTCTTCCTAGATAAGGCTGGGGAGGAGGCGGCTCACCTCGGGATATTCAGCCCTCTCCCAGCCCCTGTTGAATCATATTCATACACCTGGCTGAATGAGAGATATCATAAATTATTCTCTGAAAATCTAGACTTCAAAATGGCCAGCAGATATGATATTGCCTGGATCATCGCAAGATCCATACTTGAGGCTAGGAGTAAGGATGTGGAAAGACTGGTGGAGGTTATTCCGATGATTGCATCAACAACCTTCGGTGCTAGCGGATGGTGCAAACTGGACGAGAATGGAGATAGAGAGACCGCCGACTAAGATATATGGGGATATGGATACATTAACAACAGGGCTGCCTACTTAAAGTATGGAAGGTATCATGGCCTTACGGGAAAGGTCTTATGGTATAATCCTCCAGCTTCCTAAGGGATTAATCGAGTCTGGAACCATTAGAAGATTTAGGATACCCTCCAAGGCCAAATATTATATTCATTTCATGTAGGTCCCTGACTGGTCCATTCTTTAAGGATGGTTTTATTCACTTTCCCAAGCGGAGTTCTCGGAAGTGAGTCTACGGCGACTATGCTGTCCGGCACCTCATATGGCTCTAGCATTTTTCTGCAGGTCTCCATCAAGATATCCTTAACATCCTCGAGCCTCCAGCCTGGACGCAGGACGATGAAGGCCTTGATCTCGGTGGCGCACCTCAGGGGATCTGGAACCCCGACGGCGGCAGCCTCCTCCACGGAGGGATGGGACATGAGGACCTCCTCGACCCTGGAGGGCCAGACATTATGCCCTGAGGATATCACCCTCTCCTCCTTCCTCTCAACGATGTATATGTAGCCCTCCTCATCCATCATGGCAACGTCTCCGGTGTAGAGCCATCCGCCTCTAAGGGCCTGAGCCGTCGCCTCCGGGTTGTTCCAGTATCCCATCATGACCTGCGGCCCGCTCACCACTAGCTCCCCCTCCCTCCCTGGCGGCATCTCGACCTCCCCGACCTGGAGGTCCACTATCTTAGCCTTTGTATCCGGATATGGCAGGCCTGCCGAGCCGCGTTTAAAACATGTTTGGGGGGTGCAGTGGGTGACCGGGCCGGCCTCGGTCAACCCGTATCCGTGGTGGACGATCGCCCCTGTGAACTCCCTGAACCTCTCCTCCACCTTGGAATCCATCCTGGCCCCTCCGGTGACGCAGGTGATAAGGCTCCTGAGGCTGTATCTCCCCCTCTCCGGATGCTCCACGATCTCCTTGATCATCTTCGGGGTCGCCGGGAAGTGGGTTGCCCGGTATCTCTGGATAGCCCCCATTATCGCCTCGGGCTTCGGGTCCGGGATGAGTATCAGGGTTGAGCTTGAGAGGATGGGCTCATTCAGGGCTACGGTCATGCCGTAGATGTGGAAGAAGGGTATGGCGCATATGACATAGGGCCAGCCCATGGGGTAGGGTTTGTGGCTATATCCCCACCCCCTCGCCCAGTGGTAGGACTGGAGGGCGTTTGCAACAAGGTTATAGTGGGTTAGCATGACCCCCTTTGGGGGCCCCGTGGTCCCTCCTGTATACTGGATGGCTGCGAGGTCCCTCCTTGGATCAACATCGACAGGTCTCCCAAGCCCAGGGCCTCCGAGAAGCTCCTCGAACCTTAGATCCGATCTTCGAGAGCCCCTCCGCCTGAGGCTGCTGAGGGCCCTGAGACGCCATGGGAGGTAGGATTCAGCCCTGGCCTCTATCAGCCTGAAACGCTCCGATGGCACCTTATCCCTGAACCTGTCGAGGGCGACCACGAGTTCTACACCGGCGTCATCGAGCTCCCTCTCCACCTCCTCCCTCGGATTGAGGGGGTTAACCGCGACGACGACACCCCCGGCCGCTAGGGTGGCATAATAGGCGATGGGGAAGTGGGGGGTGTTGGGGAGGATGATCCCCACCCGATCCCCCCTCTCTAGGCCTAGGGCTGTC
>JAGTQJ010000051.1:5900-9199 GCA_018396515.1 Candidatus Bathyarchaeota archaeon
GGCGAACCTCCTAGCCTCTTCCCAGAGCTGATTGTAGCTGATCCTCCTTCCGTAGTATATGATGGCCTCCCTGTTCGGATGCTTCCTCGCGGAGTTCTCCAATAGGGCGTAGAGGGGGATCTCGGGATATTTTATGGATCTGGGAACCCCCTCGGGATATCCTCCCTCTCCCATCAATGCCTGTCCTCCTCATCGGATATAGGGGTTATCCCATTGAAGAAGAGACTTTTTAACCTTGAAATAGTCTTCTGACCCGATGAGGCTGGAGGGAATATTCATCCCCAATGTCACCCCCTTCCGTGAGGATGGGGGGCTGGATAAGGAGGCCCTCTCAGGCCTGATTGACTACTGGATGGAGGCGGGCATCTCAGGGCTCGCTGTCAACGCAAGCACGGGTGAAGGCCCCCTCCTATCAAGGGAGGAGAAGGCAGAACTCCTTGAGCTCGCAGTGGAGAAGTTGAGTGGAAGAGGGGTCGTCATAGCCGGGACTGGGGAGATTGGGACAAGGGAGACCATAGAGCTGACGAGGGACGCGCGGGATATAGGGGCCGACGCCGCCCTAGTCATCACACCCTACTTCTACAAACCCTCAGATGAGGAGATATACAGGCACTATTCAACCCTCCTCTCTAAGGTCGACATCCCCGTCATACTCTACAACGTCCCGAAGTTCACAGGCTACTCCATAAAGGCTGGGGTGATAAAGAGGATCGCCGAGGAGAACTCAAACCTCATAGGCGTAAAGGAGAGTGGGGGAGATCTAGGAGCCCTAGCCGAGATCATAAGCCTAGTTGGAGATAGGCTCAGCGTCTTGTCGGGGTCAGGGGATACTCTGCTACCAGCCCTCGCCCTAGGCGGCAGAGGCGGCATACTGGCCATAGCCAACGTCATCCCCGAGGCCTGCGTAGCCCTATACAAGGCCTATAAGAGGGGGGAAATCCTGGAGGCTGGTAGGCTTCAGGCGGTGATCTCCAACCTCAACAGGGTTCTTGTGAGAGAGCTTAACCAGGCCTCGGCCCTTAAGAAGGCCCTCAACCTGATGGGGCGATGGGCCGGTTATCCGAGGCGCCCCATCCTACCCCTATCACAGGCCGAGGAGGCTAGGGTGATGGAGGCCCTGGGGAGGGTTGGAGTCCTTAAGGGGGAAGAGGTTAAAAGCTCCTCGCCAAAGTGAAGATGATGGTGAGGTTTATGGATTGGGGTATGAAGAACAGGCTCTCAAGGATCATAAAGCCCAGCACGGGCAGGTCCCTCGTACTCCCGATAGACCACGGATACTTCCAGGGACCCACTAGGAGGTTGGAGAACCCCTGGAGGACGGTCAAGCCCCTTCTCCCCTACCTCGACGCCCTCATGCTAACCCGGGGGATCCTGCGATCCTCCATTGACCCCCAGATAGAGGCTCCAATCATCCTCAGGGTCTCAGGGGGAACCAGCATAATAGGCCCAGCCCTCTCGGACGAGGCGATAACCACATCTGTGGTGGAGGCCCTGAGGCTTAACGCGTCGGCTGTGGCCTTCTCAATATATGTTGGAACTGAGCATGAGCACCAGACCCTCACAAGCCTAGCCCACCTCGTCGACGAGTGCGAGGACTATGGGATCCCCGTCCTAGCAGTCACCGCGGTGGGGAGGGAGTTAGAGAAAAGGGAGGCCCGATACCTCGCCCTCAGCTGCAGGATAGCCGCTGAGCTTGGAGCCCGCTTCGTGAAGACCTACTACTGCGAGGGGTTTGAGAAGGTGGTTGAGGGATGCCCCGTCCCGGTCCTTATCGCCGGGGGGCCTAAGATGGATACGGAGCTTGAGGCCCTAGAGACAGCCTATAACGCCATCCAGGCGGGAGCCGTCGGGGTGGTGATGGGGAGAAACATCTGGCAGAGCGACCACCCGGTGGCGATGATAAGGGCCGTCAGGGCGGTTGTCCACGAGGGAGCAACCCCGAAGGAGGCCCACGACCTCTTCACAAGCCTTAAAACAGGAGAGCCGTGACTCTAGATCAAATTCAGATTATCTCTCTAACTTTTATTTTTGATCTTTACGTTTTGGGGGTTCTACAAGGAAGTCTCTTTTACCCTCCCCTTCAGGAGAAGGTAGAATGTGGAGGCGTATAGGGCATAGAGGCCTGAGCCTAAGTATATTGGGAGGTTCAGATCCCTCTCCATGAGAAATCCTCCTAACAATGTGGCAAGGGCGGTGCTTCCGATCGAGGCTGTCATCAGGATCCCATTCGCGGTTGCCTTCTCTCCCTCTCTCAGGAGCTTCATGAATAGGGATGTGATGAGAGGCGAGGCTATGTTAGCCAGGCCTAGGCGTAGGAGGATTAGGATGGATGCCCAGAGGATGCTTGGAGCCTGGGAGATGCTAAGGTAAACTGGGGCGCAGAGGCCAAAGCAAGCTGCAATAATGCTCAGGCTTCCAAACCTCTCCGAAACTCTCCCGGCTATAAAGTTAGCCACGGCGGAGACGATGTAGGAGACGGAGAAGAGTAAGCCAAGAATATCCGACCCGGCTCCGAATCTCCTGTAAGCATAGTATGGGAGGAGGTTGAAGAAGACCCCATATCCCAGGTTCAGGATAGCGGTGAGGAGGACAAATCTAGCCACAACATCTTTTGACCTCACACTAAGCCTTGAGCCCCCGCCTCTTTGGAGCTTCCCCAAGCTCCTAATCGAGTATATGAATAATGGGAACCTGATGATGTAAAGAGAGGCTGCGATTATTAGGAGCCCCCAGTAGGAATCCAAAACCCTGAGGCCAAGGCTCCCGACCAGCACGGGCGGTATAAAGCCGAAGAGGCTCCCAGCCGAGAGTGAGGAGATGCTCAGGAACCCGTCGAGGCTGAAGGCCCGGTCCATATCCTCCTCTTTGAAGAAGGAAGAGTATAGAGGGGTCAAAACCACAAAGGCAGCATCGCTAAGGCCGAGCAGGAGCAGTGAGAGGATAAGGACCTCCATAGTTCTGGAGGCGATGAAGAGGATTATCCCAGGGATAAAGAGTATCAAACCAGAGGAGAGGACACGATCCCTTCCATGCCTATCAGCCAGGTATCCGGTGGGGATGGTTAATAGAGCCGTTCCCGCAAGCTTGAGCATGAATGCTAGGCCAAGTTCCCCGGCGTTGAAGCCCAGCTCGACAAGGTAGAGCTGAACAGCTATGTTCGTTATGCCATCTCCGAGCCCGCTCATAATCCTCCCCGCAAGGAACCATCTGGCCCCCCTCGGGATTCTCTTAGGCAGTATGGACTTCAAGACATCCCCCATGATCGCCGATTAGATGTTTAAGCATGATCTAACTCCCTC
>JAGTQJ010000051.1:9207-10272 GCA_018396515.1 Candidatus Bathyarchaeota archaeon
TCAATCTCTCACAGTCCTAAGAGATCCTAATCCAACTTCAAGATTGTAGGAACGAAAACTCTCACTGTATAGGCTGAATCTAGGATAAATGCGCAAGGTTTTTCAGTTTTACCCAGCCTACTCTGGATGAGAAACCCTCATGGAGATAGTTGATGGAGTCCACTTGGTTGAGGGGGGCTATGCTAACGTTTACCTCATAATCGATGAGGAGGGGCTGACCCTGGTTGATACGGGTATGCCCTGGAATGCTAAGAGGATCCTGAGATATCTACAGAGAATTGGGAGGAAGCCATCTGACATATCCTGGATCCTCTTGACCCATCACCATATAGACCATGTTGGATGCGCGGGGGAGCTGAGAGAGAAGACGGGTGGAAAGATAGCCATCCATAAGGATGACGCCGGCTTCGTTGAAGGAAGGGAAACCCCTCCAGCGCCGAAGGGAGCCGCTAGCTTAATCTTCAGAATCCTATCTCCAGTCCTCAGGGCCAGGCCCTTCAGGCCCGACTTAATGCTGGAGGAGGGCGGAGAGGTGGGTGGACTCAGGGTAATCCACACACCTGGCCACACACCCGGAAGCATCTCCCTATATGAACCGGCGAGAAAGGTTATCCTCGTGGGCGACGCCTTAAGATTTATAGGGGGCAGGGTAATGGGCCCACCTGAAAGCTTCACACAGGATGTGGAAGGGGCTTTAAGGTCGATCGAGAAGATCTCAAACCTGGAATTCGATGTTATGCTGAGCGGGCACGGAGACCCTCTCAGACCCAAGGCAAGCGAGAAGATAAGGGAATTCCACACCTCCCTCAGAGAAAAAAGACTTACTAGAAAGTAGGATTGCAGGCTTCGACTCCGAAGTGGGTTGTGTTTAGCAAGTATTGAACACTATTTAAGTTTTTAAATAGCCTTTCTAGGACATGAAGGCACATAACTGGACACCCATCATTCAATTGCGAAAAATATTTAATTGCAAATATATTGAAATCCATAACGGTGATTCTATGTGAAGTTGGAGAAAGTTTCTTTATATTTTGAGGAGCCTGGTCCCGAGAACACGGATGATGT
>JAGTQJ010000052.1:0-563 GCA_018396515.1 Candidatus Bathyarchaeota archaeon
TGCTGAACATGCAAAACACGATGCATAGAGAAAATCCCAACATAGGGAATTGAAAGTCATGTCTCTGGAGACTTTCTTCCAACTCAATTATTTCAGATGCATAGAGAAAATCCCAACATAGGGAATTGAAAGTCTTTTGAATAGATTCTCCAAAATTCGCTCATTCGTTGATGCATAGAGAAAATCCCAACATAGGGAATTGAAAGCAGGGCCCCGGAAGCAACCACCAACACCCTCTGATCGTAGATGCATAGAGAAAATCCCAACATAGGGAATTGAAAGATGTCAACGATCTTCAGCTTTGCATTTTCCTGGGCTGACGATGCATAGAGAAAATCCCAACATAGGGAATTGAAAGGATATTTGGTGCAATATGTTCATTTGGTGCAATATGTCTCGATGCATAGAGAAAATCCCAACATAGGGAATTGAAAGTCCTTGAGGTTTGAAGAGGGTTCTACCACTCCCGCCTGAGGATGCATAGAGAAAATCCCAACATAGGGAATTGAAAGTACTTGTCCTCAGGATATGCAAGTTTTAGCTGTTCTATAGATGCATAGAGA
>JAGTQJ010000052.1:578-6763 GCA_018396515.1 Candidatus Bathyarchaeota archaeon
GAATTGAAAGCCCTGGGCTGGGGTCAGGGCCTCTCCGGGCCGAACGATGCATAGAGAAAATCCCAACATAGGGAATTGAAAGTCTCTGCTGTTTCAAGCGATTCCAGCTCCCGCTCCAGTGATGCATAGAGAAAATCCCAACATAGGGAATTGAAAGAGATCAGAATATTCGTTCGCAGGCCTTTCTTTCACTTCAAGATGCATAGAGAAAATCCCAACATAGGGAATTGAAAGTCATTTCACTCACCTTTTCGCTTTTCCTACCGCATAGAAGATGCATAGAGAAAATCCCAACATAGGGAATTGAAAGTTGGAGAAAATCATAGGGGTTTTCCTCCTTGAATTTATGATGCATAGAGAAAATCCCAACATAGGGAATTGAAAGTCTTTTTGCTAAACAATGCGTTGAATTTTTTGAATACTGATGCATAGAGAAAATCCCAACATAGGGAATTGAAAGATGAAGATCCTCCCGAGGGTGCTCAGCTCAGCTTGGTCGAGGGAGATGCATAGAGAAAATCCCAACATAGGGAATTGAAAGACTTGATTGTTTAGTCTAGGTCGTCTATTATTATTTCGAATTCTTGAAACAGGATGTCACAAACTTAAAACAGATGAAAAGTTCGATTACTTTACGAGGCTCTCTATGATTTTCAGGTATTCCTCGGTTTTCTTGAGCTCCTCTTCGATGTCCTCTGGATCTAGGGCCCCTTCATGGAAGCCTAGTATGTGTAGCTTATAGGCTCTCGCGTAGAATTTGTCGTCGATTCCTAGCTCAGCGAGCTCCGGTTTTTTGGCTATGAGTGTTCGCAGCATGTCTTTCCTCTCCTTATAGCTGGAGGGTTTGCCTATTCCGCTTCTCACTAGAAGCAGGTCGGTGGCTAGGATTACGGCTAGCCATGCCTTCTCACACGCGTCCCTAAGTAGGAGGGGGTCCCGTTTCTCCTCAAACTCCATATACTCATCATGAGCGTAGGCTAAAGCCTTGAATGCTTCATTAACGGCCATTCGAACGCCACAAGTCTCTAGACAGGTCAGCCATAAAAATTCTTCTAAAAATCGAGGATTATCCATTTGGGAAACTTGCTAACGCTCATGCAAAGGAGACGGTACATAGCTTCTAAATTATATTCTTCTTCATGATTTCTGTTCCGGCAAAGCCTGTTTTGATCTATTCTGGATAAATTATTGAATGAAAAGGACCATGTATCATCAACATAATATGATAACTTAAACCCCGCCCATCATCTTTATTGCGGGTTGTCCCCTGAACCGGATGCCCTGATATGCGGGGCTGGAGTATCCGGGAGCTACCTAGCTAGGCTCCTGGTTGAGGGAGGGTTCAGGGTGGAGGTCTATGACGGGAACCCCCTAAGGGGACATCGCTGCGCCTACATCTCATTCAGCTCCCTCCTCAAGCCCATCCTGAGGCGCATCGGCCTGGAGCTGGATGATTTCATCCTCTGCCATATAAGATCCCTTCACCTGAACGGCGTGGAGCTGGAGGTTCGAAACATGATATCCATAGACAAGCCCAGGATGATAGAGGAGATCTATCCAGGGGATGGGGTTATCAAGAAGAACCTCAGGATCCCGGAGGAGCTCTTCAGGAGGGGTGGTGAGGGAACCCTAACGGTTAATGCATCCTCAAGAATCCTGGGAGCGCAAAGACGTATATTGCCTAGACAGTTCAGGGCGAGGGCCTCAGGCTTGGAGGCTGGGGAGGCCTACCTGAGCGTGAAACCGGGGTATGGAGGCTACTCTTGGGCCTTCCCCCTAGATGAGGAGGGCCGCCGCTTCCATATAGGGGCTGGATGCGTAAACGCGGATCCACAGCCCCTGATAGACCGGCTTATGAGGAGCAACGGGATTAGGGTCGAGGAGACCATCTGCTCCTGTGGGAGGGCGATATCCGTCGCCGACCTAAGCCGAAACCCCGAGATCATGATCCATAGGGGGATGGTGGCCTCCATCGGGGAGGCCGCAGGGGCGGTCTTCCCAATGACCGGAGAGGGGATCATCCCATCATTGGAGACCGCCAACTGGCTCTATGAGAGCCTCGATAGGGGGGATTACCCCCAGAGCTTCGAGGCCAAGGTTCAAGGGATGCTCATGGAGTATAGGGATGCCTTCAACCTCTGCATCGGATTCCTGAAACACCCCCGCCTCACCTGGCTGAGGGGTGTGGGGAGAATGACGGAGAGGCTGAAAGGGAGGGCCCTCCTCAACCTAACCCCTGTAGCCTGGATGAGACTATGGCTTAAGATGCTAGCCAGAGGTTAACCCAACCCTACAACATGAAGGCAGAGCAGAAATTCTAGGCAGGATCAAAGGGGAAAGTTTATAGATTTCAACTGATGATCAGGGAAGTGGTGTTTCAATTGGATTATGAGGATGAGTTGGAGAGAATAAGGAGAGAGAAACTGAAAAAAATGATGGAGAAAATCATGTTTAATAAAAATATAGCCTCATTGGAAAATCCGATCGAGATGAATGAAGAAAATTTCGACGAGGTGATCCGCCGAAACCACCTCGTTGTCGTCGATTGCTGGGCTTCCTGGTGTGGACCATGTAGAATGGTTGCACCAATAGTTGAGGAACTAGCCAAAGAATACAATGGAAGAATATTATTTGGGAAACTCAATGTTGACGATAATAAAATAATCAGTTTAAGGTATAACATAATGAGCATCCCAACATTCCTAGTTTTTAAAAATGGAAAACTCGTAGATAGAATAGTGGGCGCATTACCTAAAAACATGCTGGAGCGAGAGATAAAGAAGCATCTATAAAGTCACACAATTAATAAATTCCACCTAAGTCTTATTCCCTTAAATATTCTCATACGCTAAGCATTTCTTTACATCAAACCTTCATAAATCATTCATTACCTAAAGATCTCGATCAATCGCTTTTCCCTTTTTCCCCAAGCCACAACCAGGCTTGAAGAAAAACGAAAAATATTTCAAATCGTCAAAACAATTTTTCAGTATGAGTAGTAAGTTCTGGAAAAGGAGTGAACTGGTAGGGAAGCAGGTTATAGACACTAAAGCCCGGATTGTTGGGGTTGTCGACGACTTCGCCTTCGATGAGAGGGGCGGAACAGCCCTGGTGGTGAAGAGGGATGGTGAGGAGAGGATCATACCCATGAGCACCATAAAGGCCATCGGGGACATCATCCTCAAAATAGCCGACGAGGAGATGGCACCCGAGGCCGCCCCCATCGAGATCCACCCCCCAACACAACCTACACAGCCCACAGCTCCCGCACCACCCGAGCAGCCCACCCAGCAGGCACAGGTAGGTGAAGCCCCGAAAAGCTGCCCAGCCTGTGGAACCTCCAATCCCCAAGGGGCCAAGGTCTGCCGACATTGTGGATATAGATTCAAGGAGGAGGGGCCCCTCGACAGCTTTAAACGCATCATAAGACGCTGAAATATATCAAATCCAAACCGGGCCAAACCTAGCCCTAAAGTGAAGCACAATAAAAATCCCGATAGGGGATTAATAGATCATCGTAGAATGTCTTCATGATGCTCTCTAATCTTCAGCCGCCTCTAACGCATATGTAAATCCCTATAAGCGTTATTAGGGCCCCGAGGAGCACCGGGGGCGTGGGCTTCTCCCCGAGTATCAGGAAGGCGAGTATCGAGGCCCCTACAGGCTCTCCTAGGAGGCTCGTTGAGACTATCGAGGCCTTGAGGTATCTCAGAGCCCAGTTGTAAAGGGTGTGGCCGAAGATCATCGGAACCAGCGCTATAGCTGTGAAGATCATGTATTCCCTTAATTGGTAGGTGAGTGGAACCCCGGTCATCAGGCAGCCCATGGTCAATATCGCGGCGGCCGTGGCGTAGACAGGGACAACATAGGGGAGCAGGCTCAAAGACTGCCTCAACCTCCTCCCGCTCAGGATGTAAAGGCCTAGCATCAGAGACCCGATGAAGGCCAGCAGGTCGCCCTGTAGATTCTCCTCGCCCATGCCCATATCCCCCAAGGCTATCAGGGCCGCTCCACATATGGCCATCACGATCCCAAGGAGCATCCTCCTAGACATCCTCTCCCCGAGGAAGAAGTGGGATAGGAAGGCGACGATTATGGGGTCGAGGTGGACCAAGACCACAGAGCTGACGATTGAGGTGAGGCTGAGGCTGCTGATCCAGGTGGCGAAGTGGAGGGCTAGGAAAAAACCGACACCCACCAGCTTAAAGAGCACACCTCGATCCAGATCTCTCAAATCGTTAAACTCGCCGAGGAGGATGAGGAGGGGTGCTAGGATGAGGGTGGATATTATCATGCGGTAAGCGGCTATGGCTAGGGGGTGAGCCGAACTCATCTTTATGAGGATGGAGGCCGTTGAGACCGCGGCCATACTGACGGCGAGGACGGCCTTGGGAGGCACCCTTGGCCCCCGGCTCATATTATAAGCCACCTATCAAAGCGGATGGGATGGGCGCCAGTTTTTAAAAGCCCTTCCGGGGGAGGCATAGGGCGGGGATCATCCCCTCATGAGGGCAAGTTCATAGAGGATGTCGACATCCATCTCCAGGCCTGCAACCGGCATCTCTAAGCCCCAGCTCTCAAGCACCTCAGGCCTTATCTCGCCAGCCCAGCAGACGAGCCTCCCGCCGATCCTCGCCTCCACCCCCCTGCCCTCGATGAAGCAGGGCAGGTTTGAGGGGTCGAGCTCAACCTCATGGAGGCCTAGGTTGCTGAGGATGGACTCCATCAGGGCCTTTATCTCCGAGAAGTTGGCCCTCGAGTGGCATAGGGCTGCTGCGAGCCTCTTAGCGGTCCTAGCCCCAGTATCCTCCCTCTCATCCAGCAGGATGACCTCCCCCACCTCGAATATGTTCTGGGGGTATGGGTTATGTTTATTCGTGCTGAGGACCTCCATGAGGCTTGGCAGAAGCCTATTCCTCAGGATGTTGTACTCCTCCGTCTTAGGGTTCTCGGTCTCAGCAACGGGCTCAGGGGGCATGCACATCCTCTCGAACAGGTTCCTCCTATTCGTCATCATGAAGGTCATGGTCTCCAAGAGGCCGAAGCCCACCATGAAATCCCTAAGACGCCTGCAGAAGACCTCTAGGGGGTCCTCACCAGCTGGAGATGAGATCGAAGGTATCTCCGGTATGAACCTATCATAGCCATAGGCTATAGCCACATCCTCAACCAGGTCTATTGGATGCATCACATCAGTCCTATAGCACGGTATAAGAACCCTCAACGGGTTCCCCACCTCAACCCCGTGGCCCATCGACTCCAGGTATGAGGCGATATCCTCCTCCCCGAGCTTCAGGCCCAGGAGCTTGTTGACATATTCGGGGTCCAACTCCATCACCCTTGGAGAGAGGTCAGGGGTCTCCACAACCATGTCATGATACCTGTTGGAGACCCTGTAGATCTCGGCGCCGTGGTCTGCGAAGGTCGTGACTATGATGTTCAACACCTCGTTCATGGCCCTCCAGTCCGTGGAGGTGATGTCGACGAAGATGCTCTCAGTGGCCTCATCTATCCTAGTATGCTCGGAGTTGATTATGGGCGGCATGGACAGGACCATACCCTTAGAGTCTATGAGTATCGGGTACTCCTCCTTCCCCTCCAATATCCAGCCATACTCCAACCCCTTAGATGTGCCCCTCAGGATCTCCTCAAGGCTCATCACCCTGATCTCGCCCAAAGGCCTGAACCTGAAGTCCCTCGGGCGGGTCGTATAGGTGACTGGAAACCTTATCGGCTCGAGGTCGTGGAGGCCTATCGAGACCTTCCTCCTCTTCCTCCCATGGGTTATGTGGAGCTTCTCCTGCATCTGGATTATCGACCTTATTAGGGCATCATCGAACTCTATCCCCTTTATCACAGCGGAGGCGAAGTAGGGCCTAACAGCCTCAACCTTCCTATCCACGATGACGGTGTAGTCCGAGGGCTTGGCCTCATAGATTCTAAGCCCCCTCCTAAGCCCTATGAAGGATGCGTAGGCCCTAGCTAGGCCCTCAACAGATAGCATGTCAGGCCTGTTCGGGAAGACCTCTATCATGAAGCCGTCCTCAGTCTCCCCCTCCCAGGAGACCCCCATCATGGGCAGGGACTCCCTGATCTCCTCCAGCTTTAACTCTCTCCCGAGCATCTCCAGGAAGTCGGCGAGTTTCACCTCTATTACGGGCATCCCACCTCACCTAAGCCAGATC